>JAYTHS010000086.1:0-1711 GCA_043732345.1 Frankiales bacterium
GGCCGCGCGCGCGGTCGGCTCGGGCCCGCGGGGCGCCGTCGGAGCCGTGCACGGGCGGGTCGAGCACGATGAGCGCCACCCCGGCCACCACGATCAGCAACCCCGACGACACCAGCGCCACCACCGAGCCCGCCTGCACCAGCACCACGACCCCCAGGGCCGGGCCCACCGCGAAGGACAGCTCGACGGACATGGAGTCCAGCGCGTAGCCCGCCTGACGCTGCGCGGGCGGCAGCATCGCGGCGAGCGACTGACGGACCAGCGCGAACACCGGCAGCGAGAGCGCCCCGCCGACCACCGCACCGACGAGCAGCCCGCGGTACGGCAGCCACGCGGCGCTGAGCCAGAACGCCGCGTCGGCCCCGGTCGTGAGGACGAGAACCGGGCGCAGGCCCACCCGGTCGATCGCGCGGCCCAGCACCGGAGCCCCGAACGCAGCCCCCAGGGCGATGGCCGCGGCGGCGATCCCGGACTGGGTGAACCCGAGCCCGAGGGTCAGCACCACGTGCAGGGTGAGCACCACCGGTGCGGCGGTCACCGGGATGCGCGCGAGCAGGGCCACCACCGTCAGCGAGCGCATCCCCGGGTTCGCGAGCACCTGTCGATAGGGGTCAAGACGCACGTCGCGCAGTCTCCTCCCGCCCGGGCCCGTCCCGCACCCGGTTTCGCTCGTAAGGAGCGAACCTCTCGTCGCGCGGGCGGAGGTTCGGTCCCCACGGGCCGCCGGCGAAGCTCAGCAGGCGACCCCGGGCGCCGTCCCGTCGGGCACCAACGCCTTGGCCATCGACGTCATGGTGGTCGTCATCTGCTCCCCGTACTGCTCGGCCGTGCCCGAGCTGAGCAGCACCACCACCCAGCGGCCGCCGTCGACGTAGCCCGTCGAGCTGTACGTCGCGCCCGGGCCGAGCCCCACCATCCAGCCCTGCTTCACCGCCCAGCTCGCCGCCGCCGAGGGGATGCCGAAGCTCTGGTCGCTGCCGTCCGCCGCCGTCGTGGTCGTTCCCGCCATCGCGGCGGACAGCCACGGCCACACCACCGGGTCACGCTGCAGCGCTGCGTACAGCTCCGCGAGGCCCTTCGCGGTCACCTGCGACTCCCCCCACTGCCCGGCCTCCCCAGGCGGGCTGCCGAGGTCGGCGATCCCGTACCGCTCGGCCACCAGGTTCACCACGTCGTCGTCGCCGGAGAGCCCGTAGAGCCCGTCCGCAGCGTCGTCGTCGGACCGGGTGATCATCTGCAGCGCGGTGTCGGCGGTGTCGCCGGTCATCTGACCCGTGACCAGCAGCTCGGTGGCCATCAGCACCTTCACCACGCTCGCGGTGTTGAACTGCTTCGTCGCCTGCCCGGCGCTGGTGAGCGTCCCGGTCGTGTTGTCGAGGACGGTGACCGCCGACGTCTCCCCGGCTGCGGTGGCGACGTCGACGGCGGCCTGGGCGGCCAGCTGCACTCCGCATCGCATGGCCGGCGCCGGGGACTTGCCCGCCGCGGCCGGGGACTTCACCGCCGTCGCTGCGGTCGCCGAGGGGGTCTCGATCACGGTCTGGACCATGCCCACGTGCACACCCACCGCCACCGCGGTGGCCACGGTGACGGCCCTGATCGTGGTCCGCCTCATCCGGGTGACTACCGGCATGTGCCCTCCCCCGATCGGCGGGCAACGTTCCGCGTCGTGTCCAGTGCTGACGAGAGTCATCCGGCTCACGATGGCGCT
>JAYTHS010000087.1:0-1707 GCA_043732345.1 Frankiales bacterium
AGGGCGCGGGTGTCGTTGACGGTGCCGTTGTGGAACGACCGGGCAAGGCCAACCCGACTGGAGGCCGTCTCCAGCTCCGCCGTGAGCTGCTGGACGCCCGGCGCGTCGGGCAGCAGCGGCGTGGCCGCCTTGAGAGCTCGGGACAGGGCGTTCTCGACCTCGGCCCGGTCGGCCAGGCCGGCCTCGAGCGCGTCGTGGGCAGCCACGGCGAGGGCCGTCGCCTCGGGTCCGGCCGGCAGGACGGTGACCAGGGCACGGGCGGCCGCTGACCGGCGTACGAGCTGGGCATCCAGCGCCGCCCACGCGGCATCCACTCGGGCGTGCATGCGGTCCAGCCGCCCGGCCGTCCAGGTCACGTAGACCGCCGCCAGCACGACCACCGCGACCGCGAGCACGATCATGAGAAACAGCCGATCACGCGATGAGACCGATCACGGCGCGACCCGGTCCTTGACGACGGCCAGCCACCGGCGCAGGGCCTCGGAGACCCGGCCCGGGTCGTCGTCCTGCCCCTCGTCCTCGACGTCGGGCTCGTCGCTGTCCTCGTCGACGACCACGACCGCCGGGACCGCCGCGACCGTCTCGTAGACCTCGAGGACCTGCCGCGTGACCTCGGACCAGTCGTAGGCCAGGACCGCGCGGCTGCCCGCGGCCGCCAGGGCGGCCCGCCGCGCGGGGTCCTCGAGCAGGTCAGCCAGGGCGGTGGCGAGCGCCGCGGGCTCGCCCACAGGGGCCAGCACCCCTGCCCGGCCGTCCAGCAGGACCCGGCGGAACGCCTCGAGGTCGCTCGCGACAACGGGCGTCCCGGTCGCCATCGCCTCGATGAGCACCACGCCGAAGCTCTCGCCGTGGGTGTTGGGGGCGCAGTAGACGTCACCGCTGGCGTAGACCGAGGCCTTGTCGGCCTCGCTGACGAGCCCGAGCAGCCGGACGTGGCCGGCCAGCCCCTCCGGGATAGTCCCCCGGAGGGCCTCGACGTCACCGGGACCGGCGACCAGGACCTGGACGTCGGGTACCCGCGCGATGAGGTAGGGCAGGGCGGCCAGCAGGACCTGCAGGCCCTTGCGCTGCTCGTCGATGCGACCGACGAACACCACGGTCGGGCCGCCGGGGCGGTCCGGCAGCGGCTGGGCCCCGGCGAAGCGAGCGACGTCGACCCCGTTGGGGATGAGGACCGCGTCGTGGCCGAGGTGCTCCACGACGACCCGACGCGCAGCCGGGGAGACCGCGATCCGGCCGGTGATCTTCTCCAACCCCGGCTGCAGGGTGGTGCCGAAGACCTGCAGGGCGCGGCTGCGCGCGGTCGCGGTGTGGAACGTCGCGACCATCGGGCCGCGGGCGGCGAAGCAGGCCAGCATCGACAGGGACGGCACCGTCGGCTCGTGCAGGTGGAGCACGTCGAAGTCACCTCGGCGAAGCCACCGGCGGGTGCGGGTGAGCGAGACCGGACCGAAGGCCAGCCGCGCGACCGATCCGTTGTAGGGCACCGGGACGGCCCGGCCGGCCGGTACCAGCCACGGGGGCAGGTCGGTGGCCTCGGGATCGTCGACGGGGGCGAGCACGGACATGTCGTGACCGAGCCCCTGCAGGCTGGTCGCGAGGTCGCGGACGTGGGCCTGCACGCCCCCGGGGACGTCCCATGAGTAGGGACACACGAGCCCGATCCTCACGCGCCCACCCGGCGCGGGTCATCGGGCGCGAGATCGT
>JAYTHS010000088.1:0-5950 GCA_043732345.1 Frankiales bacterium
ATGGAGCGCTTCGTGGTGCAGGGCGGTGCCCGGCTGGCCGGTGAGGTGCAGGTGACGGGCGCGAAGAACAGCGTCCTGAAGCTCATGGCGGCGACCCTGCTGGCCCCGGGGCGGAGCACCCTGCTCGCAGTCCCGGACATCCTGGACGTCACGATCATGAGCGAGCTGTTGCGCCGCCTGGGCTGCACCGTCGACCGCTCGGGCGCCACCGTCGAGGTCGACGTCCCCGAGGTCGTCGGCCACGAGGCCGACTACGACCTGGTACGCCGGATGCGGGCCTCGATTGCGGTGCTCGGGCCGCTGCTGGCCCGCTGCGGGCAGGCCAAGGTGGCCCTGCCCGGCGGGGACGCCATCGGCTCGCGGGGCCTGGACATGCACGTCGCCGGCCTGCAGAAGATGGGCGCCACGGTCGGCATCGAGCACGGCTACCTGGTGGCCTCGGGACGGCTTCACGGGGCGCAGGTCTGGCTGGACTTCCCCAGCGTTGGGGCCACCGAGACGCTGCTGCTCGCCGCGGTGCTCGCCGAGGGGACGACCGTCATCGACAACGCCGCTCGCGAGCCCGACCTGGGGGACCTGTGCGAGCTGGTCGTGACCATGGGAGCTCAGGTGGAGGGCATCGGGTCCTCGACCCTCGAGGTGACCGGCGTCGACGGCTTGCGCCCGGCGACGCACGCGACCCTTCCCGACCGGATCGTGGCCGGGACCTGGGCGGTCGCGGCAGCCCTGACCCGGGGGGACGTCCTGGTCCGGGGAGGGCGCGCCGACCACCTGTTCGTGGCGCTCGACAAGCTCTCCTCGGCGGGGGCGGTCGTGACGATCGAGGAGGAGGGCTTCCGGGTCGTCATGGACGGGCGCCCCCGCGCGGTGGACGTGGTGACGCTGCCCTACCCGGGCTTCCCCACCGACCTGCAGCCGATGATGATGGCCCTCAACGCCGTCGCCGACGGTACGGCGATGATCACCGAGAACGTCTTCGAGGCGCGCTGGATGTTCGTCAACGAGCTCACGCGCCTCGGGGCCGACGTACGGACCGATGGGCATCATGCCGTCGTACGAGGCAAGGAGCGGCTCTCCGGCGCACCGGTACGGGCCCACGACATCCGGGCGGGCGCAGCGCTGGTGCTGGCCGGACTCGCGGCGGAGGGGGAGACCACGGTCGGCGAGGTCCACCACATCGACCGGGGATACGAGGGGTTTGTGGACCAGCTGGTGGCGCTCGGTGCCGACGTACGGCGCGAGGACGTGCCCGACGAGTTTGCCTAGGCGATGCGGCTAGGAGGCGCGGCTAGGAGGCGCGGCTAGGAGCGTGGGTCCGAAATCGGATTGGAGGTGACCGGACCACAACATCGTGAGGTCAGCGTGCCCTGAGCACACCACATGTGCCCTCGAAATTCGGAGTTTTGGAAGACGGACCCACACTCCTAGGAGGCGCTGACGAGCTGCCGGGCGCGGGCCTCGTCCTTGCTGAAGACCATCACGACGTGCTCGAGCTCATCGCTGGACACGCTGGCCCGGACCCCGCCCGCCTGCAGCACACCGCGGAGCATCTCGGCGTCGTCGCGCGTGCGGACCGCGCTCACCGGGACCAGCAGCCCGAAGTCGCTGGCCGCCACGGCCTTCTGCAGACGACGGGCCGTGCGGTCGTCCCGGTGGTCGGTGGAGAAGACCCAGCGGCACACCAGAAGCAGCACGCCCATGGCACCGACAGCCACCATCGGACCCAGCAGGAAGTGGTAGCTCGACACAATCACCTCATCATTATCCGCTGCCCCGACCGACGGCGCGAGCCCGGGTCGTCGTGGTCACAGATGCGTCACGCCCGGCGCGGCGTCCGAGGTTCGTGGCCAGATCGTGATCCCATCTAAGCATCCGCACGGCCCGCTGGCGCGTCTTCCCCCTTGACGGCACCGGACGGACCGACGAGGAGGCGCACCATGCACGCTCCCGTTCTGGACCTCACCCTGACAGGACCGCTCGACGTGCATGTCGCTGCGGATGTCCGGCTCGCACTGGCTGCCGCGGTCGACGCCGGCTCCGGCGAGCTGCTCGTGGACCTCCGCGAGGTGGGTCCGGTCGACGCCACCGGACTCGGTGTCCTCGTCGGTGCCCACCGACGCGCGCAACGCGCCGGGCGGACGCTCGTACTGGCCGACGTCCCGGACCAGGTCGCGCGGCTGCTGTTCCTGACCCGGCTTGACCGGGTGCTCGTCCTGCGCCGCTCCGCCTGAGCCGGTCCCGCGCGACCCGCCCGAGCTGGACCCACACGTCCACAGGCTGCCCACCCGTCCACAGCCGCGTCAGGCCCGGCCTCAGGACCGTGGGAGCGGGCCAGCCTGAGCGGGTGCACCGACCCGGGTGCGCCCGTCCGCTGGAGCCGACCGTGCGTCCTGTCCTGCCGCTGCTACTGCTCGCGCTCGTCCCCTTCGCCGTGGCGGCTCCGATGGACAACGAGCCCGACCGGAGCACTCTCGTCACGGTCGCGCCAGGGGCCGACCCACTGGCCGTGGCCGCGCACCTCGGCGTCCGGGTCACCCGGGTGTGGTCGACCGGCTTCGCGACGTCCAGCCGGCTGCCGGTGGGGGTCGGTGAGGTGGACACCCCGGTGCACGTCAGCTCGGGCACGCAGCCCCACGCGCCGTGGAACCTCGACCGGGTGGACCAGCCGCGCCTGCCGCTCGACGGCACCTACCGCTGGACCGGTAGCGGCGCGGGGGTCACGGCGTACGTCGTGGTCACGGCGTCCGCCTGACCAGCCGGGACCTCGCCGGCCGGGTGTCGACCGGGATCGACGAGGTGGACGGCGGGCCCGCGACCGACTGCAACGGGCACGGCCTCCATGTCTCCGGCACCCTCGCGGGGACCTGCTACGGCGTGGCGAAGGGGGTCCGGGTTGTCGCGTTGCGGGTGCTGGACTGCGCGGGCTCGGGCAGTACCTCCCGGGTCCTGGCCGGGCTGGACTGGTTGCTGCACCACCACGTCCGGCCGGCGGTGCTCAACCTGAGCCTCGGTGGTGCCCCGTCCGCAGCCCTCGACGCCGAGGTCCGGGCGCTGTTTCGGGACGGCGTCGTCGTGGTCGCGGCCGCGGGTAACGGGGACGCCGACGGCCAGGCGGTGGACGCCTGCACCACCTCGCCCCCCGCACCCGCGTGGCGATCACCGTCAGCCCCACCTACCGGGCCGACACTAGGCCCGAGTGGGCCAACACCGGCCGCTGCGTGGACCTGTTCGCGCCCGGGGTGTCCGTGACGTCGGACTGGGACACCGCGGACACCGCCACCAGAACGATCTCCGGTACCTCGATGGCCTCACCGGCCGTCGCCGGCGCCGCGGCGCTCTGGCTCGGAGACCACCCGGCGACGACCCCGGTCCAGGTCAGGGCAGCGCTCGTCCGGGCGGCGGGCACCGGGCTCGTCTCCGGCCACGGCACCGCGCCGGACCGGCTGCTGCGCACCGGTGGTTGACCCGCGCCTGCTCACCTGGGCCAGACCGTGCAGCCGCCGATACGCTGCGATCACCGTGCCCCGGGCACGCGCGAGCGAGAGGCACCCACGATGAAGCAGGACGCAGCGCCCGCCGGCCGGGCCCCGCGCGACAAGCCGTGGGTGATGCGGACCTACGCCGGCCACAGCACGCCGGCCAAGAGCAACGAGCTCTACCGGACCAACCTGTCCAAGGGCCAGACCGGGCTGTCGGTGGCCTTTGACCTGCCGACCCAGACGGGCTACGACCCCGACCACGAACTGGCCCGCGGCGAGGTCGGCAAGGTCGGTGTCCCCGTGAGCCACCTCGGCGACATGAGGGCGCTGTTCGACGGCATCCCCCTCGCCGACATGAACACCTCCATGACCATCAACGCGACCGCGATGTGGCTGCTCGCGCTCTACGAGGTCGCCGCCGAGGAGCAGGGCGCCGTACCCGCCCAGCTGGCCGGGACGACGCAGAACGACATCATCAAGGAGTACCTGTCGCGGGGGACCTACGTCTTCCCACCCGGCCCGTCGCTGCGGCTCATCACCGACATGGTCGCCTACACGGTCACGCAGATCCCCAAGTGGAACCCGATCAACATCTGCAGCTACCACCTGCAGGAGGCCGGGGCGACACCCGTCCAGGAGATCGCCTTCGCGCTGTGCACCGCCATCGCCGTCCTGGACACCGTCAAAGCCAGCGGCCAGGTGCCCGAGGAGCGCTTCGGCGAGGTCTGCGCGCGGATCAGCTTCTTCGTCAACGCCGGGGTCCGGTTCGTTGAGGAGATGTGCAAGATGCGCGCCTTCACGCAGCTCTGGGACGCACTGCTGCTGGAGCGGTACGGCGTGCAGGACACCAAGCAGCGCAGGTTCCGGTACGGCGTCCAGGTCAACTCGCTGGGCCTCACGGAGGCCCAGCCCGAGAACAACGTCCAGCGGATCGTGCTGGAGATGCTCGGGGTGACCCTGAGCAAGGACGCCCGGGCCCGGGCGGTCCAGCTGCCTGCGTGGAACGAGGCCCTAGGGCTGCCACGGCCGTGGGACCAGCAGTGGTCGCTGCGGCTGCAGCAGGTGCTGGCCTTCGAGACCGACCTGCTGGAGTACGACGACCTGTTCACCGGCTCCGTCGTGGTGGAGGCCAAGGTGGCGGCCCTGTGCGAGCAGGTCCAGGCCGAGGTCGACAAGGTGCAGGCCCTCGGCGGCGCGATCGAGGCCGTCGACTACATGAAGACCTCCCTGGTCGGCTCGCACGCCGAGCGCCGCCGCCGCATCGAGTCCGGACAGGACGTCGTCGTCGGGGTCAACCGCTTCACCACCACCGAGCCCAACCCGCTGCTCGCCGACATCGACGGTGCCATCATGACTGTCGACCCCGAGGTCGAGGGCCAGGCGATCACCGCGATCCGGGCCTGGCGGGCGGACCGTGACGCCGCTGCCGTCGAGGAGTCGCTGCTGGCGCTGCGCGACGCGGCCAAGACCGAGGGCAACCTCATGGCCGCCACCCTGGTGTGCGCCCGGGCCGGCGTGACCACCGGCGAGTGGTCCGGGGCGCTGCGCGAGGTCTTCGGCGAGTACCGCGCCCCCACGGGCGTCAGCGGCGCGGCTATGACCGGAGAGGCCGGACCCGACATCGCCGCCGTACGGGCCCGGGTCAAGGCCACCGGTGACGAGCTCGGCGCCCGGCTGCGCTTCCTGGTCGGCAAGCCCGGGCTCGATGGGCACAGCAACGGCGCCGAGCAGATCGCCGTCCGCGCCCGCGACTGCGGCTTCGAGGTCGTCTACCAGGGGATCCGGCTCACCGCAGCCCAGATCGTTGCGGCCGCCGTGGAGGAGGACGTCCACGTCGTGGGGCTGTCGATCCTGTCCGGGTCCCACATGGAGGCCGTGCCGCAGGTGCTGGCCGGGCTGCGGGCGGCGGGGGCCGGTGACGTCCCGGTGATCGTGGGCGGCATCATCCCCGACTCCGACGCCACGCGGCTGCGGGCCCAGGGGGTCGCGGCGGTCTTCACACCCAAGGACTTCTCGATGACCGGCATCATGGATGCCGTCGTCGACGTGGTCCGCAAGGCCAACGCGCTGAACTGACGGCCGGTGGTCCGCGAGGGTCCCCGCTTCGTGCGCCGGACGAGGTCCGACCTGCGCTTTCGTTCAGGGGGCCAGCGTGGGGCACAGCTCGTACCTCGTACGAGGTCCGCGCCTGGTTTCGGCACCGTCGTGGGGCGCAGCTCGTACGTCGTACGGACGGAGCCTGCTCCCGGAGGGTCACACGTCGGCGGGCGGGGCGAGCAGGTCGTGCTCGACCAGCGCGCGGGGCAGCACCACCCCCAGCAGCTCCTCGCGCGGGATGCCCAGCGGCTCGGCGATCGTGCTCCCCAGGGCGTCCAGACAGATCAGCCCGGCTGCCAGGACACCACGCGGGCCGACCTTGGCTGCGGCCCGGTCCAGCTCCTCCGGCGTACCGGGGGGCAGCAGGGCGCTGA
>JAYTHS010000089.1:0-1703 GCA_043732345.1 Frankiales bacterium
GGGATGGCGGGGGGCGAGCCGACCCACGAGCAGGTCCGGGCGGCGACAGCGCTGCTGCACGAGCTGCTCACCGCTCAGGTGCGGGCTACGTCAGAGCGCCCACCCCGTCAGGGGTAGGCGCCAGCTCAGAGCAGCTCGAAGATGGTGGCGTTGGCCTGGCCGCCGCCTTCGCACATGGTCTGCAGGCCGTAGCGGATCCCCGCGTCGCGCATGTGGTGAAACAGCGTCGTGGCGATCCGGGCACCGGAGCCGCCCAGCGGGTGGCCCAGGGCGATGGCGCCGCCGTGGGGGTTGACGTTCTTCTCGTCGATGCCGAGCTCCTTCATCCACGCCAGCGGGACCGACGCGAAGGCCTCGTTGCACTCGAAGACGCCGATCTGGTCGATCGTCAGGCCGGACCGCTTCAGGGCCTTCTGGGTCGCCGGGATGGGGGCGGTCAGCATCGGCATCGGCGGCGCACCGGCCAGGACGGCGGTGTGGACCCGAACGATAGGGTGAGGCCGAGCTCGGCGGCCCGCTCGCTGGTCATGACGAGCAACGCGGCCGAGCCATCGCTGATCTGCGAGGCGTTGCCGGCCGTGACGACGCCGTCCTCCTTGAACGGGGTCTTGAGGCTGCCCAGCTTCTCAACGGTCCCGCCGCGGCGGATGCCCTCGTCGGCGCTGAAGACGGTCCCATCCGGCAGGGTGATCGGGACGATCTGTCCGGTGAACCGGCCCTCGTCCTGCGCGGTCGCGGCCTTGTCGTGGCTGGACAGGGCGAACTCGTCGAGCTGGGTGCGCGACAGCCCCCAGGTGGCGGCGATGTCCTCGGCGCCGAGCCCCTGGTTGGGGAAGTCGGCGCCGTAGCGGTCGGCATACATCTGGCCGAGCGGGTTGGCGGTGGCGGCGGAGCCCATCGGCACCCGGGACATGTTCTCCACGCCACCGGCGACGGCGATGTCGTACTGGCCGCTCATGACGCCCGCGGCGGCGAAGTGGATGGCCTGCTGCGAGGAGCCGCACTGCCGGTCGACGGTGACGCCGGTGACGGTGTCGGGCCAGCCGGCCGACAGCACCGCCGTACGGGCGATGTCGAAGGTCTGCTCGCCGACCTGGCTGACGCAGCCCCAGATCACGTCGTCGACCAGGCCCGGGTCGATGCCGGTGCGGGCTGCGAGGGCCTGCAGCACCAGGGCGGACAGGTCGGCCGGGTGCACGCCCGACAGGCCGCCTCCGCGCTTGCCGACAGGGGTACGGACTGCCTCGACGATGACGGCGTCGCGCACGGGGGCCTCCTGGGTGGTGGGTGTGGGTGCGGACGATATCCGCCCCGCCGGCGGAGAGTCAGCCGGTGCGGGCGGTCTCGCGCCGGACCTGCAGTGCGGTCAGCACCATCCCGGCGGCTAGGCACGCCCCGGCGCCCTCGCCGGCCCGCAGGCGCAAGTCGAGCAGCGGTTCGAGCCCGAGCTCGATGAGCACCAGCGCGTGAGCGGTCTCCCGGCTGCGCTGGCCCGCGACCAGGTGCGCCGCGACCGCCGGCTCCAGCCGTACGGCGAGCAGCGCCGCCACCGAGGTCAGCAGGCCGTCGAGGACGACGACCGCACCGGCCCGGGCCGCGCCGAGGACCACCCCGGTCAGCAGGGCGACCTCCGGCCCGCCCAGCGCGGCCAGCAGGTCCTCGGGGTCCCGCGCGCGGCCGGCGACACGGTCGGGCGTGCCTGT
>JAYTHS010000090.1:0-1700 GCA_043732345.1 Frankiales bacterium
GTGAGCCGGGGGCGGGTCGGCGGTTCGCGAAACGGCTCGGGACCAACGTGGCGGCGTCAGAGGTTGGGTGGTGTAGGCCGAGGTCGTGCCCGGGCACCATCCGGGGACGACCAGCACCACCCGGGCGCAACGACGGAGGCCACGCGGCCGCACGCCGGGTTGCCCTCACCCCACCCGCGTCGTGGCGGTGCTCGGCGGGGTGTGGGCGAGGATCAGCGCGCCGCCGACGTCACCGGTGTCGACCAGCCGGGCCATCGCGCGGGCCTGCTGGTCGGCTGTGCGCCAACGCTCGTCGCTATCGTGGTCCCGGGCGATGACCTCGGCGACCGCGATCTGGCGCTCGGTCCACCACGGCGGGTCAGGCTCGAGCCCCGCGAGCTCTGCTCTGTCGTCGACGATGAGCCCTGCGTCCTCCACCATCGACTCGAGCGAACCCGGCGAGGGGAAGTCGTTGCCCTGCGGCTGGTTTCGGATGTTGCTGATACGCCGGGTGTAGACCAGCAAGCCGATAGCACCGCCCGGGCGCACCACTCGGGCGAGCTCGGCGAGCAGCCCGGGCTGGTCGCTGCTCACGCACAGCACCCCGAGTGACCAGGCGGCGTCCACCGCGGCGTCGGCGCACGGCAGGTGCTCCCCCAAGCCCACGACTGTGGGCCGCCCGAACAGCGCCGCGGCGGCCCGGCAGGCCCCCAGCATGGGGTCGACCAGCACGACCCGGCACCGGCGCTCCCGAGCCGCCCACTCGGCGGGCCCACCCACCCCCGCTCCCGAGTCGAGCAACCGGGTCCCCGCGGCCAACCCCAACCGGTCGGCGAACCACTGCAGCGCCGCGGGCCCCCCGCTGCCCCGGCACGCCGCGGGCAGGGCGTGGCCGTGTCCCAGCTCGCGCACTGCAGCCACCGTCCACCCGGGAACCACGTCAAACTCGTCAGCCATCGCGTCCCCGCTCACCCCTGCACCTCCCTGATCCGCACACCGATCTCGGCCTTGACCCGTGCTGCGGCGAGCGCACCACCCGCGGCGCCCATCCCCGACAGGTTCACCCCCACCACCCCGGGTACCGCCAGCAGCGCGGCAGCCTCGCTGACCGCGGCCTCGACACCCGCCACCCGGGGATCCGGCGCGGCGAGCACCCGCGCCACGGTCACCGGGTCCAGGTACAGGCCGGGAAACCCCTGCAGCGACATCGCCGTGCGCTCGTCGGTGTAGACCGCGACCGCGGCGAGCACCGGAAGGGTGACACCCGCGGCGTGCGCCACGGCCAGGAACTCCGCAAGTACAGCCGGGGAGCGGACGTGGTTCAGCACGGCCACGTGCGCACCGGCGCGCTGCTTGGCCAGCAACCGCCCGGGCCGCAGCGCGGTGGGCGGGGCCTCCGGCGCCTCGGCCACGGCCACGGCCAGCCCGGCCGCGGCGGCCGCACCCGCGAGCTGCGTGCCCTCGAGGTCGAAGACCTGACTCACCCCCGATCGAATCCCGGGAGCCCGGGCGTCCCCGGTCACGCACAGCACCCCGTCGACCCCGACCTCCGCCAGCCCGGCCAGCTCCTGCTCGAGCACCACCCGGTTGCGGTCCCGGCAGGTCAGGGTCACCCAGCCCGGCACCCCCGCGTCGTGCAGCATCGCCGCCACCAGGGTGGGCGGGAAGCTGGGCTGGTCCTGGTGGTCGGCGACCAGCACCGCATCACAGCTGCCCCGCAG
>JAYTHS010000091.1:0-5930 GCA_043732345.1 Frankiales bacterium
CCGCCGGATCCGCCGGATCCCCGGCGTGCGCTCGACCGAGAGCTTCGTCTACCTGCGGCTGCGCAAGCAGACCTACGGCTGGGGCACCCGCTGAACCCAGCGGTTCCCGAGCCGCGGACGAGGGTGCGTCGCCTACCCGAGCTCGCGGTCGCGGACCGGGAGCGTCTGGACTCGGTGCTCGACTCGGTGCTCGTCGCGCATGTGGGAATCGTCGAGGAGCAGGGGCCGGTCGTGATGCCGATGGCCTGCGCGCGCGACGGCGACCTGCTGCTCGTGCACGGCTCCACCGGCAGCCGCGTGATGCGCGCGCTCGCGGCCGGCGTGCCCGCCTGCACGACCGTGACGGTGCTGGACGGGGCGGTCTACGCACGCAGCGCCTTCAACTCGTCGATGCGCTACCGCTCCGCGGTCATCTACGGCACCTTCCGCGCCGTAGACGACCGGCTGCAGGCCCTGCGCGTGCTGACCGAGCACCTGCTGCCACACCGATGGGACGAGCTCCGAGCTCCTACGGCCAAGGAGCTCGCCGCCACCCTGATCCTGGCCGTACCGCTTGACGAGTGGTCGCTGAAAGTGAGTGACGGTTGGCCTGACGACGACCCGGCCGACCTGGACGCACCCGTCTGGGCCGGAGTGCTGCCGTGCCGCACGACCTGGGATCCGCCGCTCGACGCACCGGATCTCCGGCCCGGCCTTGCGCCGTCACCCGCCGTGCAGACACGGTGAGCCCGGCGTACTCGGGGCTCTCGCTCTGGCATGAGACCGCAGAGGACGACTGGTCTTCGCGCGAGCCACTGCCCGGCGACCGCGAGGTCGACGTGGCGATCGTCGGCGCTGGCTTCACCGGCCTGTGGGCGGCCTACTATCTGCTCCACGCGCAACCCACTCTGCGCGTCGCGCTGATCGAGGCAGAGGTGGCCGGCTTCGGCGCGTCGGGTCGCAACGGCGGCTGGTGCTCGGCGCTGTTCCCCGCCTCGTGGCACCGCCTCGCCCGCGTCGCCGGCCGACCAGCAGCGGTCGCCATGCAGCACGCCCTGCAGGACGCCGTCGCCGAGGTCGGTCGGGTCGCCGACCGTGAGGGCATCGACTGCCACTTCGCCCTGGGTGGGGCCGTCGAGCTGGCCCGGGGTCCGGCCCAGCTGCGCCGCGCCAAGGCCGAGGTCCGCGAGGCCCGCAGCTTCGGCCTGGGCGCCGACACCCTGGATCTGCTGTCCGCACCGGCCGCCCGCGAGCAGCTGCAGGCCCGCGGCGTGCTCGGTGCCCTGCGGACCGACCACTGCGCGACCCTGCACCCCGGCCTGCTGGTGCGCGGCCTGGCCCGGGCGGTCGAGCGCCTCGGCGTCGTCGTGCACGAGGGAACGACCGTGCACCGCACCTCCCCGGGCGCCGTCCACACCGACCGGGGCACCGTGACCGCCGACGTCGTCCTGCTGGCCACCGAGGGCTTCACGGCGGCGCTGCCGGGCCACCGCCGCGACCTCGCGCCGGTCTACTCCCTGATGCTCGCCACCGAGCCGCTTCCCCCCGAGGTCTGGGAGCAGATCGGGCTGCGCGACCGGCAGGCCTTCAACGACCTGCGCCACCTGACGATCTACGGCCAGCGCACGGCCGACGACCGGATCGCCTTCGGGGGCCGGGGTGCGCCGTACCACTTCGCCTCCCGCACGGACCCGTCCTACGAACGGGTCGAGGCGGTCCACACCGGGCTCTGGAACTCGCTGGTCGACCTGCTGCCCCAGGTCGCCGGCGCGCAGGTCACCCACCGGTGGGGCGGCAACCTGGGGGTGCCCCGCGACTGGTTCCCCTCGGTCGGGCTGGACCGGCAGAGCGGCACCGCCTGGGCCGGCGGCTACGTCGGGGACGGCGTCGCCACCTCGCAGCTCGCCGGTCGCACCCTGGCCGACCTGGTCACGGGCGCGAACACCGACCGGACCCACCTGCCCTGGGTACGCCGGCGGCGGGCCCGCTGGGAGCCCGAGCCGCTGCGCTGGATCGGGGTCAACGCCGTCACGGCGCTCATGACGCGCGCGGACCGCGCCGAGGCCCGCAGCGGTCAGCCGTCCCGGATGGCGGCGGGGTTCTGGAAGGCCCTGGGCCAGTAGCGCCGGTCGCTCACCGGCCCCGGCGCGACAGCTCCAGGGCGACCGTACTCATGTGCGGAACCGTCAGCCCGAGCACCGCCGCGAAGGCGTTGTCGCCGGCGTGCTCGGGGTCGGCCACCGCCAGCGCCCCCGCGGCGACCAGGCCGACCCCGGCTGCCCAGGCGCTGCGCCGCCCGAGCTCGACCACCGCGCCCGGGAGCGAGCGCTGGTCCGGAAGTTGTCCGTCGGCCACGAGCGCGTCAACGACCCGGGCGGTATGCCGCAGCGAGTGCCAGCCCCCGAAGTAGGCCGCGAAGCTCGTCGAGGGTGGCGCCAGCAGGGCCAGGGCGAGCAGCAGCGCGCAGTCGCCGGCGGCCTCCCGGTCACCGGTGGCCGCCAGCGCGGCGGTCCCGGCGGCGGCCACCGCCGTCAGCGGGCCGACGCTGCGGCGGTGCCGGCCGTCCCGCAACACCTCGACCCCGGTCCGCTCCCCACCTGACCTCGGGGCCGCGAGCGCACCGGTGGCGCCGACCTCGGCAGGGCGCCGGTTGGCGGTCCCGACCGCAGCCGGCAGACCGACCGTGACGACCGCCGCGGTGAGGGCCCGCAGCGCGGCGCGCCCCCGGGCCCGTCCCGGCGGGGCGTCGCGCCAGCACGCGAGCTCACCCTCGGCGAAGTGCGCGGCGCTGGCCAGCAGGATCACCCGCTCGACCCCGCGCCCACCGCGGCGTACGACGACGGTCGCGGCGGTGGCGACTGCGGCGTAGGCCAGCACGAGCACCCGCTCCCGGGCCGCCGACCCCCGGGCCGCGGCCTTGAGCAGCTCCGTGTCCGAGGCGCCGTGCGGCATCCCGATGGCCAGCGCCCCCAGCACGACGGCCTGGTCCAGCCGGCCTCCGGGCTCGCCCCTGCCGGCGACGCGGTGCACGGCCAGGGCGCCGAGCACCACCAGTCGTGACGTACGGCGGGCGCGGGGCAGCAGGGCAGGCACGCCCCCATCGTCGCTCAGCGGGACGCAGGCGGTGTCACTGCGCCGGAGACCGGCGGTGTCCCTGCGCCCGAGACCGGCGGTGTCAGTGCGCCCGAGACCGGCAGGAGATCCGTCCCCTGCTGCAGCAGCGCGAGGACGGCGGCCCGGTCGACCTTGCCGTTGCGGTTGCGCGGGACCGCGTCGACCCGGCGTACCCGCCGTGGGACCGCGTGGGGTCCGAGGGCGTCGCGGACGGCGGTCCGGAGCAGCACGGGGTCGGGGTCGACACCCGGGGCGGCGACGACCACCACGCCGACGTCCTGCCCCGAGACCCGGGAGGGCAGACCCGCAGCGGCGGCGTCGACCACCAGACCCGTTGCCAGCAGGACCTTCTCGACCTCAGCCGGGTAGATGTTCACCCCACCACGGATGATCAGGTCGACGACCCTGCCGGTGACGTAGAGGTACCCCTCGTCATCGAGGCGGCCCAGGTCGCCGGTGCGCAGCCACCCGTCGGGTGCCAGCGGTGGCTGCCCCCAGTAGCCGGGGGTGACCGTCGGGGACCGCACCCAGACCTCGCCCGCCTCGCCCCGTGGCACGTCGGTCCCGTCGGCGACGACACGCAGGTCGACGTAGGGCGCGGGTCGCCCGACGCTGCCCGGACGCCGACGCGCCTCGACGTCGCCGAGGCAGGTGACGGGCGCACACGTCTCGGACAGCGCGTAGACGTCGACCATCCGCAGCTGCGGCAGCACCGCACGTACCCGGTCGAGAGTGCCCGGCGGTGCGGGCGAACCGCCGTAGACGACGAGCCGCACCGACGTGAGCTCGGGGAAGGCGCGCGTGCGCAGCAGGACCTCCCAGATGCTCGGCACGACGTCCAGCCAGGTCACGCCGTGGGTCAGGGCAACCTCGACCAGCGACGGTCCGGAGAACGTCGCCATCGTCACCGCCGAGCCGCCGGAGAGCATCGCGGGCGCCAGCTGGGTGACGTGCCCCGAGACCCAGGCGAAAGGCAGGTGGATCGCCGTGCGGTCCTCCCGCGTGAGCCCGAGGGTGCGGCTGTAGAAGGCCGCGGCGTGCCCGGCCATGCGCCCGGTCACCCGCACCGCCTTGGGCTCACCGGTTGTCCCGCTCGTCGCGATGAGGGCGTAGGTGTCGTCCTCATCGGGCTCCGGACTACCTGCCTTCCACAGCTTCTCGCTCCCGAGCAGCACCTCCGCGGCGTCGAGCCCGTCGCCGAGGTCGGGTTGGGCGAGCAGGACGGCGGCACCCGTCAGGTCCAGCAGGGCCTGTACGCGGGCCGGCGGGCTGTCGACCGGGATCCCGACGTGGACTAGCCCCGCGCGGGCACAAGCCCAGATCGCGACCGCCGCCTCGAGCCCGTTGCGGGCCAGCACCGCGACCCGGTCGCCCCGGGTCAGCCCCCGGTCGAGCAGGTCAAGGGCGGCCCCCTCGACGAGCCGGGCGAACCCGTCGTAGGTCGTGGTGGTGCCGCGCGCGGGATCAACCAACAGGATGTCATCGCCCGAGACCGCGAGGGCCGCGTCGAGCAGCCCGACCAGGGTGCGGGGGCGGTCGGCCCAGCAGCGGACGGGCACGCCGCGGACGACCTCGGTGACCAGGGCGTCCGGCCCGGACTGCAAGGAGAGCACGACCCGACGCTACGGTGTGCGGCATGTCGGGTCAGGAAGGCGCGGGACTGCTGGCCGGCAAGCGGGTGCTGGTCACCGGCGTGCTCACCGAGGCGTCCCTCGCGAGCGCCATCACGCGCCTGGCCCTCGCGCAGGGCGCGGAGGTGCTGCTGACCTCGCCGGTCTGCCGGGCCTACCGAGTGACCGCACGCGTGGCGCCCCGCCTGGGGGTCGATGCGGAGGTGCTCGAGCTCGACGTCAGCCTGGAGCAGGACCTCGCCGACCTCGAGGCCGCGGTCCGCAAGGCCGGGTGGGACCGCGTCGACGGCCTGGTCCACGCCATCGGCTATGCCCCGGACGGCGTCCTCGGACGGCCCGTCAGCGAGGTGCCGTGGGCCGGGGCGGGCGAGACGCTGCAGGCGACGGCTTGGTCGCTGCCGGCGCTGGTTCACGCCGTCCGCCCCCTGCTGGGTCGCGGCAGCGCCGTCGTCGGGCTGGACTTCGACGGCAGCCGGGCCTGGCCCGGGTGGGGCTGGATGGGCATCGGCAAGGCTGCCCTCGAGGCCGCGGCCCGGTATCTCGCCGCCGAGCTGGGGCCTGACGGCGTCCGGGTCAACCTCGTCAGCGCCGGCCCGGTGCGGACCCTGACCACCCGCGGCCTCCCCGACTTCGAGCAGGTGCTGGCCGGCTGGGACGCCCGGGCTCCCCTGGGGTGGGACCCTGCGAACCCCGAGCCCATCGCCCGCGCCGTGGTGGCCTTGCTGTCCTCGTGGTTCCCCGCAACGACCGGCAGCATCGTCCCGGTCGACGGTGGGGCGCACGCCCTGGGCGTCACGGCCCGATCCTGACGGCCGCCTGACCGGGCCGGCCTCGGCGCAGTGCCGCAGGTCGTCGGCTGCCACAGTGGTGCGATGGCCACGGTGCTGCTCGTCGAGGACGACCACGCCCTGCGCGACGTCCTGGCCCGTGCGCTGCGCGAGGAGGGCCTGACCGTGGTCACCGCCGCCGACGGGCGCACGGCCCTCGCGAGCGCTCACGTTGACCTGTCCGCCGTCGTGCTGGACATCGGGCTGCCGGACGCCGACGGCCGGGACGTCTGCCTGGCCCTGCGTGCCCGGGGGGTCGTCTCGCCGGTGCTGTTCCTGACCGCGAGGGACGGCGTCACCGACCGGCTGTCGGGCTTCGCCGCGGGGGGTGACGACTACCTCACCAAGCCGTTCCACGTCGCCGAGCTGCTGGCCCGGG
>JAYTHS010000092.1:0-5880 GCA_043732345.1 Frankiales bacterium
ACGCCCTCGCCCGTCAGCGCGTTGAGGTAGGCCGGCAGCACGCAAGTCAGCGTCTTGCCCTCGCCGGTGCGCATCTCGGCGATGTTGCCCAGGTGCAGGGCCGCGCCGCCCTTGACCTGTACGTCGAAGTGCCGCTGCCCCAGCGTCCGCCACGCCGCCTCGCGGGCGACCGCGAAGGTCTCCACGAGGATGTCGTCGACGGTCTCGCCGTCGGCCAGCCGCTGCCGGAAGGTGTCGGTCTCGGCCCGCAGCTCGGCGTCGCTGAGCGCCTTGATCTCCGGCTCGAGGTCGTTGACCGCCTCCGAGATCGCCTTGAGGCGACGCAGGATCTTTCCCTCACCGGCACGGAGCAGCTTCTGCAGGACCACGCGTTCTCGACTCCTCAGGGACCGACCCGCTCAGCGTGAGCGGCCACGGCCATCGTAGGTGGGTGCTGCCCTTCCAAACGGCTCGCGTGGCCGGCCGGTGCCCTGGCAGGGTGGCTGGCATGCAGCCCGAGGACATCACCTGCGGCAGGCTGGTGCTCCAGCCCTGGACGACGCGCGACGAACAGGCCCTGGTCACGGGCCGCAACGACCCCGAGGTGCGCCGGTGGACCGGTGTCCCGGTCCCGTACTCGACCGGGGACGCCCGCGCGTTCCTGCAGGAGGGCGCGCCGCGCGGCTGGGCGGAGGGGACCGAGGCGTCGTTCGCGGTGCACGACGCGACGACGGGGGTCGTGCTCGGTGGGACCGGCCTGCACCGCATCGACCTCGCCGCGGCCGAGGCGAGCGTCCACTACTGGCTGCTGCCCGAGGGCAGGGGGCGCGGAGCCGCGGTGGAGGCGACCGCCGCGGTGTGCCGCTGGGGCTTCAGTGCGCTGGGCCTCGAGCGCATCGGGTGGGGGTGCTGCGCGGGCAACTGGGCCTCTCGGGCGGTAGCGCAGCAGGTCGGCTTCACTGTCGAGGGGCTGGCTCGCAGGGCTTTTCGTCAACGGGGCACGCGGATGGACGACTGGACCGGCTCGCTGCTGGCCGGCGACCCGTTGACCGACACCCGCCCGCTGCCGTCCCGGCCCGACCTGACGGACGGTGTCGTCCGGTTGCGCCGGTGGCAGCCGTCCGACGCCGCCGACGTGGCAAGGGCGTGCGACGACCCGCAGACGGCGCGCTGGTTGCCGGTGCCGTCGCCGTACACGAACGAGGACGGTGCCTTCTACGTCGGGGAGCTGACGCCCGCGTCGTGGGCCGACGGCGATGCGGCCGAGCAGGCCGTGGTGGATGCGAGCACCGGGGAGCTGCTCGGCGCATGCGGGCTCAAGCTCCGGCAGCGCGCCATGGGGGTCGGTGAGGTCGGCTACTGGACCGCGCCCTGGGCCCGGGGCCGGGGTGTCGCGTCCCGGGCTGCCGCCCTGGTCGCAGCGTGGGGCCTGCGCGACCTGGGCCTGTCCCGGGTCGAGCTGCTTGCCGAGGTCGGCAACGACGCGTCGCTGGGGGCGGCCCTGAAGGCCGGCTTCGTCCGCGAGGGGGTCTGTCGGGCCGCCCGGAGGGACCGGTACGGCGTCGCCCAGGACATGGTCCTACTCAGCCGAACGGCCTAAGCGTGGAGCCCGTCGTGATCCCAACGGGGCGGCTGGACCTTCGCCCGTGGGCGCCGACCGACGCCCTCGCGGATCTGCTCGGCTGCTCGGACTCGCTGCCGCAGAGCTGGACGTCGGTGCCGTCGCCGTACACGCACGCTCATGCTGTCGCGTGGGTCGAGCGGCTCCGTCCTACCGGCCCTGTCCGGGAGCGGGCGGTCTGACCTGGCCGTCTAGGCCCGCGTGTCGTCCTCCTAAGCCCTGCGCGTCCGGGCCCACTCGTACGACGTACGAGCTGCGCCCCACAGGACGCCCAAGATTCGGGGCGCAGGTCATACCTCGGTCGAGCATCTGGGGCGCAGGTCGTACCTCGGTCGAAGCGGGGCCGGTCGAGCAAGGGCCATCGACGGGGGCGGCCGTCGACGAGGGGCGGCCGTCGACGGGCACGGCCCCAGCGGCTGGGCTGGACGGCTCAGGTGATCTCGAGCAGCTTCTCGCGGACGGCGTAGACGACGGCCTCCATACGCGAGTGCAGCTGCAGCTTCTCCAGGATGTTGCGGATGTGGTTCTTGACGGTGTTCTCGGAGATGAACAGCTGCTTGGCGATATCGCGGTTGTTCAGACCCTTTGCGACGAGCTTGAGGACCTCCATCTCGCGATCGGTCAGGCGAGGGGTCGGGACCTGCTGGCGCTCGTCGGTCCGCTTGACCATCGCCGCGAACTCGGTCAGCAGCTTCGAGGCCATGGACGGGCTGATGAGGGACTGCCCGCCGTGCACCGCGCGGATCGCGCTGGCGACCTCTTCGATGGAGATCTCCTTGAGCAGGTAGCCCATGGCGCCGGCCTTGATGGCGTCGTAGAGGTCAGCCTCCTCGTCGGAGATCGTGAGCATGATGATTTTGGCGGACGGTACGGCGTCGTGGATCGCGGTGCAGGCGTCGATGCCACCGCGCTTGGGCATCCGGACGTCCATCAAGACGATGTCGGGGAGGCGCTCGGAGGCCTGCTCGACTGCTTCAGAGCCGTCACTGGCCTCCCCGATGACCTCGATGTCGGGCTCCTGCTCCAGGACCATCTGCAGGCCGCGCCGGAACAGCGCATGGTCGTCAACAACGAGGACCCGGATCGGCTCGACGGTCAGCGGGACAGAGTTGGACGCGCCGACGTCGGGCGGGACGGTCACAGGGGTCCTCCAGGAGGCTCACGGTCGGGACCGAATGGGGCAGTACCGGCCAGATAATGACATGCGCCACCGCAGACGACGTCGTCCGCAGTGGCGCAGGTCCCGAGCACCCGATCGGGTGACGCGCCCTCAGCTCGCCTGGAGCCGGATGACGCCGTAGTCGTAGCCGTTGCGCCGGTAGACCACGCTCGGCAGTCCGGTCGTCGAGTCGCAGAACAGGAAGAAGTCGTGGCCGACGAGCTCCATCTCGTGAAGGGCCTGGGCCGAGGTCATCCGCTCGGCCTGGTGGGTCTTGTCCCGCACGATCAGGTCGGCGGTGCCGTCGGGCTCGCTCTCCTCCTCGACGATGTCGGCGCCAGCCGGTGACGGGGCGGCCGCGAGCGACGCGGTGGCCTCCGCAACCGAGGCCGGCGTGCGCAGTCCGTGGTGGACGCGACGCCGGTCGTGAGCCTTGCGCAGCCGGGCCTCGAGCTTGAGGGTCGCTGCGTCGAGTGCGGCGTAGTAGTCCGCTGCGCAGGCTTCGGCGCGGATCACCGGACCCTTGGACAAGCAGGTGATCTCGACCCGCTGGCACTGCGAGGACTGGCGGGGGTTTTTCTCGTGGCTGAGCTCGACGTCGAGTCGGAACACCCTGTTGTCCAGGCGTTCCGAGGGGGCGAGCTTCTCCGCCACCCGCTCCTTGAAGTGCTCGGGCACCTCGACGTTGCGACCCTTGACCACGATGTCCATGCGTTCTCCTCTGGAGGTGGGCTGGAGTGCAGGCGCCCCGCTGGGCTGCGGCTGTCGGGTCTCCCTCCTCGCGCCGTCGACGCCGGCAGGCACCGCGACCGGTGCCTGCCCCGCGACGCTAGACCGGACCGGGGCTCCAGGGAAGAGGGCCCACCCTGCCGGGTGATGCGTGCCGCCTCGCCGTGGCCGCGACGATGGCAGCACCGACGACGAGGTGGCCCGCAGCCGCCAGCGCCCGCGCCGCCTCGGCCAGCGTGGCGCCGGTCGTCACGATGTCGTCGACCAGCAGCACCGGGCCCATCGGACCACGTCGCGCGACCAGCGCACCGTGCAGGTTGGTCGCGCGACCGCGCGATGTCAGGCCGGCCTGGTCGAGCACCGCGCGAGCCGGGCGCAGCAGCAGGACCGCCCGGGCCAGGTGCCCCTGCGCTGTGAGCTGACGAGCCGCGGACGCCGCCAGGCGGCGGGCGTGGTCGTGTCTGCGGGTCCTCACCACCCGGGCCGCGCTCGGCACGGGGCACAGCAGGAGCGGCACGTCCAGCTCGCGCAGCCCCGGCCGGTGGATGAGGACCGTCGCCGCAAGCGCAACACCCAGCGGTCGGGCCAGGGCCAGCTGCCCGCGGTCCTTGTGGGCCACCAGCGGCTGGCGCACGGCCCCGTCGTACCTCGTGGCGGCGGAGAGCGGTGGCAGGCCCGGCGGACAGGGGTCGGGGCAGGTCAGGAGGGGCGCGCAGCGCTCCAGCAGCGCCCGGCCCGCAGGGCACAGCAAACGCCCCGGGGAGCGGCAGCCGGAGCACTCGCGGGGCAGCAGGAGGTCGAGCAGGGCATCGAGCACGGCCGCAGCCCAACACGCGCCGGCGAGGCGCGTGCTGGACCTGTGGATCAGCCCGGGTAGGCAGGAGCTGACCCCGTCACGGACGCGGCGAAGCCACTGCCGTTGACGACGTAAAGCCGATTGGCCGCGGTGACGACGGTCCCCGCCGGGGAGGCGGTCAGCCCGACCGGGCGAGCAGGCAGCCCCGGCCCGTCCAGCGGCGTCACCGTGGCCCCGTCGACCGAGAGCCGGACGGGCAGGAAGGTCTGCTGGACGCTCCCGAGGACGACCAGCGACGCCGCGCTGTCCCACGCGACCACGGTCGCGGACAGCACAGACGGCGCCACCTGGCGCAACCCCACGAGCGCAGGCGCCGGTCCCGGTGCCACCCGACCGACGTAGAGGCGGCCCCCTGCGACGAGCGCGACCCGGACGCCGTCACGCGAGACGGCAAGCGAGCTCCAGGGCTCCGGCGGCGCACCCTCGACCGTCACGGGCCGCGGCGCACCGGACCCGACCAGCAGCACCTGGGCAGCGCCCTGCAGCACGAACAGACCCCGGCCACCCGAGCCCCAGGTCGGAGAGCGCAGCCGGTCGCCGGTGAGGACGAGGCGGTACGTCGAGACGCTCGGGGACCCGAGCCGCAGCGCGACCCGTCCACCGGACAGGGAGGTCAGCACAGCAAGGCGACTGAGGTCCGGGGTGACGGCGGCGGCGTCCACGCGCACCGCCTGGCCGTCCCCGACCGCACCGGGGCCGGCCGGCGCAGACGGACCCCCCACCGCCTTGAGGCGGCGACGCGCGACGTAGTAGAGCGGAGGGAACGGCGCGAGCCCGTCCGGGTCGTACACGTCCCACTCTCCGCTGGCCTGGAGCTCGTCCTCGCCCGGCACCGCCAGCGGTCGGCCATCGACGAGCAGCCGAAGCGCGGCGAAACCCGGTCCCAGTCCACGCAGCGTCCACACGAGCTGGGCCGACAGGTCCTGGGCGCTCTGGGCGGCAGGAGCCGCTCCGGGCACGGCCAGGTCGACGGCGACCACGCCGGCCGCGGCGAGGCGCACCGAGCGCAGGGTCGTCCCGGCGGGGACGGCGCTGCGGACGCTGTCCCCCAGCGCTGCGGTCGGGGCGGCGAGCAGGCGCCGTACGAGGGCGGTCGCGACGTCGGTTGGCGGGGATCCGCCGGGGAGCGGGAGCATCACCAGGTCGGGCACCAGGTGCGGCGATCCGGAGTGCGTCACGGCGTCCGCCGCGGCCAGGTAGTAGGTCCGCAGGACCCGGTAGGACCGCAGCCGGTCCGCCGTGGTCAGACGCAGGCCCGCGGGCACGTCCACGAGCCGCCACTGCCCGCCCGGGGGCCGCTGCAGCCGGTAGGACTCGGTCAGGGTCGCCGCCCGGACGACGTAGGAGCCGTCCTGCGCGACCTGACCGGTCACCCCCTCGGTCACGGTCACGGTGGTCTGGTCGGCGCCAGCCGTGCCGGGCTGCTGCTGCGCGAGCACCGTCGCGGGATCGACGACCTTCACCCCCGCCGCGTCGTCCCAGGTCCGCTGGAGCGGGGCAGCGAGGAAGCTGCGGGCCACCGCGTGTCGTCCCTCC
>JAYTHS010000093.1:0-1685 GCA_043732345.1 Frankiales bacterium
GCGTCGAGCAGGCAGACCGCCGCCGGGTTGCCGTGGAAGGCGGTGCTGGTGAAGGCGTCGACCACGGTCACGGGCACGGGGAACATGCCACCATCCTGACCGTTCGGGGTGTGGGCGACCATCAGGTCGCCGATCATCGTCGGCGTGTCCCCGGCCGCCCGCGGGCAGGCGGCTGCGCCAGCACATCGCGGACACGGCTGGTCGGTAGCCGCTCATCGAGCGCGTTCTCGGCGGGTCACCCACCCTCGAGCAGCGGGTGGCCGCGCCCCTACGCTCGTCGAACCGGCCGACAGCGCCCTCAGCTCATCCGACACCAATCCCGTGGCGCCCCGCGTTTCCCTGTTTTCGGTCCTCGACCGCGCGCCCGACCTGTCCGGCTCCCCGACCTCGCCGACCGAGAGAAGTCCCATGGCCACCCTGCTCGCCCGCCTCGGCCGTTCCGCGTTCCGCCACCGCCGCGCGGTCCTCGCCACCTGGCTGCTGGTGCTCGTGCTGGCGGGGGCCGCCGCCGTCGGCTTCCGCGGTCCCACCGACAACCAGTTCACCATCCCCGGCACCCAGTCCCAGCGGGCGCTGGACGTGCTCGCCAAGCGGTTGCCCGCGGCCACCACCGCTGGTGCGGACGTGGTGTTCGCCCCGCCGGCGGGGCAAACCGTGACGAGCCCGACGGTGCAGGCCGCCATCGCCGAGGTGCTGGCCAGGATCGCGGCCATCCCCGGAGCGACCGTGACCGGACCGGACCGGACCGGCATCGGGGCGCCCAACGGCTCGCTGGCCGTGGCCCGGGTGAACCTGAACAAGACCGTCGACCAGGTGACGCCCGAGGACAAGGCGGCCCTGGAGGCCACCGCCACCACCACACGGGCCAGCGGGGTGGTACGGGTCGAGTTCGGCGGGCAGGTTTTCCAGGGCGGCAAGACGGCCGTCTCCGCGTCGGGGGTCGTCGGAATCGTCATCGCCTTCGTCGTCCTCATCCTCACGTTCGGCTCGCTGGCCGCCGCGGGAATGCCCCTGCTCACCGGGCTGCTCGGCGTGGGCATCGGGCTTGCCGGGCTCACTGCGCTCTCCGGGGTCATCTCGCTGTCGTCCACCGCACCCGTGCTCGCGTTGATGCTGGGGCTCGCCGTGGGCATCGACTACTCGCTGTTCATCGTCTCCCGCCACCGCGCCCAGCTCGCCCAAGGCATGGTCCTGGAGGACTCGGCCGCCCGGGCTGTGGGCACGGCGGGCGGCGCGGTGGTGTTCGCCGGGCTGACCGTCATCATCGCGCTCTCGGGCTTCGCCGTGGTGGGCATTCCGTTCCTCACCGTCATGGGCCTCGGCGCGGCGGGGACCGTGCTCCTCACCGTGATCGTCGCGCTGACCCTGGTGCCCGCGATGCTCGGGTTCGCCGGGGAGCGGCTGCGGCCGAAGCCCGGCTCACGAGCCTCCCGGCGCGAGACCGGCGGACCGACGATCGGCTCGCGCTGGGTCGCCGGTGTCACCCGGCGCCCGGTGACCGCGGTGCTGGCGTGCGTCATCGGGCTCGGGGTGATGGCGATCCCGGCGCTCGACCTGCAGCTCGGGCTGCCGTCGGCGGGCACGGCCGCCCCGGACAGCACGCAGCGCAAGGCCTACGACCTGATCGCCCAGCGCGTCGGTCCTGGGGTCAACGGCCCGCTCACCCTGGTGGTGGACACCGCCAG
>JAYTHS010000094.1:0-1673 GCA_043732345.1 Frankiales bacterium
GCTGGCGGTGTCCACCACCAGGGTGAGCGGGCCGTTGACCCCAGGACCGACGCGCTGGGCGATCAGGTCGTAGGCCTTGCGCTGCGTGCTGTCCGGGGCAGCCGTGCCCGCCGACGGCAGACCGAGCTGCAGGTCGAGCGCCGGAATCGCCATCACCCCGAGCCCGACCACGCACGCCAGCACCGCGGTCACCGGGCGCCGGGTGACACCGGCGACCCAGCGCGAGCCGATCGTCGGAGCGCCGGTCTCGCGCCGGGAGGCCCGGGAGCCGGGCTTCGGCCGCAGCCGCTCCCCGGCGAAGCCGAGCATTGCGGGCACCAGGGTCAGCGCCACGATCACGGTGAGCAGCACGGTCCCCGCCGCGCCCAGGCCCATGACGGTCAGGAACGGAATGCCCACCACGGCGAAGCCCGACAGCGCGATGATGACGGTGAGCCCGGCGAACACCACCGCGCCGCCCGCCGTGCCCACGGCGCGCGCGGCCGAGTCCTCCAGCACCATGCCTTGCGCGAGCTGGGCGCGGTGGCGGGAGACGATGAACAGCGAGTAGTCGATGCCCACGGCGAGCCCCAGCATCAACGCGAGCACGGGTGCGGTGGACGAGAGCGAGATGACCCCGGAGAGCGCGGTGAGCCCGGCAAGCCCGATGCCCACGCCCATCAGGCCGGTGAGCAGGGGCATTCCCGCGGCGGCCAGTGAGCCGAACGTGATGATGAGGACCACGAAGGCGATGACGATACCGACGACCCCCGACGCGGAGACAGCCGTCTTGCCGCCCTGAAACACCTGCCCGCCGAACTCGACCTGCACCACCCCACTGGCCCTGGCGGTGGCGGCGGTGGCCTCCAGGGCCGCCCGGTCCTCGGGGGTCACCTGGTCGACGGTCTTGTCCAGGTTCACCCGGGCCACGGCGAGCGAGCCGTTGGGCGCCCCGATCCCGGTCCGGTCCGGTCCGACCACGGTCGCTCCGGGGATGGCCGCGGCCCTGGCCAGCACCTCGGCGATGGCCGCCTGCACCGCTGGGCTGGTCACGCTCTGGCCTGTCGGCGGGGCGAACACCACGTCAGCGCCGGCGGTGGTGGCCGCGGGCAGCCGCTTGGCGAGCACGTCCAGCGCCCGCTGGGACTGTGTGCCGGGGATGGTGAACTGGTTGTCGGTGGGACCGCGGAAGCCGGCGGCGGCGGCCCCCGCCAGCACCAGCACCAGCAGCCAGGTGGCGAGGACCGCGCGGCGGTGGCGGAACGCGGAACGGCCGAGGCGGGCAAGCAGGGTGGCCATGAGACTTCTCTCGGTCGGCGAGGTCTGGGAGCCGGACAGGTCGAGCGCGCGGGCCACAACGGCCGGCACGGGAGCACGGAGCACCGCGGGGTCGGTACAGGGTGAGCCGAGGGCACGGTCGGCCGGTCCGACGAGCGTAGGGACACGGCCACCCGCTGCTCGAGCGTGGGTCCCCGGCCGGGAATGCGCTCGATGAGCAGCTACCCGACCAGCCGTGACCGCGGTGTGCTGGCGCAGCCGCCTGCCCGCGGGCGGCCGGGGACACGCCGACGATGATCGGCGACCTGATGGTCGCCTGCACCCCGAACGGTCAGGATGGTGGCATGTTCCCCGTGCCCGTGACCGTGGTCGACGCCTTCACCAGCACCGCCTTCCACGGCAACCCGGCGGCGGTC
>JAYTHS010000095.1:0-5828 GCA_043732345.1 Frankiales bacterium
GTCACGCTGTGCTGCCAGGCTGATGAAAGCTCGACGACTACGAACAGAGCGACCGCAGCGGACAGCCACGGGTACCGCTTCACGGCCTGCCCTACGCCCACGCAGTGCTCAACAGCGTCGGCCAAGTTCTCGCGCACCTCGCCCATGCCCAGATGTTGCCAGACCTGGACACACGGCGCCGCAGACCATGCGCATGTAGCGCCGCTTCTTCACCTGGGCAGCAGTGATGACCGGGACAGCGGAGAGCATCACCTAGCCTCAATGGGCTCCGGGGCGGGTGACGAGTAGAAGCACCAGTGCAGCGAGGGCTATGAGAGTGGAGAACAAGGCGAGGGCAGACCACCCGCCTATCGCGACGACCACGCACCCGTAAAGCCAGACGACGATGAGCAGCGCACGACCGCCACCGCGCCAATCCTGTCGTGTTCTGTCTCGCACGGCCGAGGGGAAAGAGACGCGACCGGCGATAGGGCAGGGGTCTTCGACGCTGACGAGCGGCACCTACCCCAGTTGTTGTGGAGGCGCCCTACCGCGCCACCCCCAAACGACTACGAGGTCAAGCAAAGCCGGCACCGCCGCAAGAGCGGCAGCAAGCGGGATGAGGCAGCCGACGAGGCCCCGACGGCAGGAAGGGCACGCTTCCCACGACTAACCAGCCACGTGCGGCCTTCTGTGAGCCACTGTCCGCGGGTGGTTGGACCGCTGAGCGCTCACGCCAGGACGAACAGCAGATCCGCGACCTCGACGTTGCGCCCCGCCTCCACGACGACCTCGGCGATGACTCCGTCGAGGGGGCAGGAGATCGTGGACTCCATCTTCATCGCCTCGACGACCGCGAGCGCCTGACCTTTGCTGACCAGTTCTCCGACCTTGACCTTGGGAAGTACCACCCCGGGCAGTGGCGAGCCCACCTGCTTGGAGTCGTGAGGATCGGCCGTGCGCGACGGCGTCCGGCTGACCGCAACGGACCGGTCGAGGACCTGCACCGGACGTGGCTGCCCGTTGACCCTGAGGTGAAGCGTGCGCAGCCCGTCGTCACCGGCCTCTCCCAGCGTCTCGAGCTCGACGAGCACGTCGACCCCCGCGTCGAGGCGGACCGAGATGACCCGGCCGGGCTGCAGGCCGTGGAAGAACGCCTCGGTCGGGATGACCGAGACGTCGCCGAGCTCCGCGGTGGAGGTCGCGAACTCCTGGTACGGACCGGGAAAGAGTAACTGCGACAGCACTTGTCGGCACCGGTCGCTGTCCAGCGCGGCCTCGTCCTCAGCGGAGAGCACGACCTCGGAAAGCGCGGGCCGGCCTTCGACGGCGCGGGAACGGAACGGCTCAGGGAACCCGGCAGGCGGCGTCCCGAGCTCGCCTGCCAGGTAACCCAGGACGCTGGCGGGCAGGTCGTAGGACTGTGGCTGGTCGCGCAGTCGCTCGACGTCGACTCCACCGCCGGCCAGGAACAGCGCCAGGTCACCGACGACCTTGCTGGTAGGGGTGACCTTGATCGGCTTGCCGAGCAGCTCGTTCGCAACGGCGTACTGTTCCTGCACGAGCTCCCACCGGTCGCCCAGACCAAGGCTGATCGCTTGCTGGCGAAGGTTTGTCAGCTGGCCGCCGGGGATCTCGTGCCGGTAGACCGCGCCGGTGGGTGCCCGCATCCCCGCTTCGAACGGTGCATAAAGGTCCCGGACCGCCTCCCAGTGCGGCTCCAGGGCGAGCAGCCCGGACAGGTCCAACCCGGTCGATCGTTCCGTGTGGTCAGTCGCCGCGACCAGCGCCGACATGTTGACCTGCGAGGTCCCTCCCGACAGCGGTGCCGCTGCGCAGTCCACGGCGTCAACCCCCGCTGCGGCAGCCGAAAGCAGCGTCGCGAGCTGGCCACCGGTCGTGTCATGCGTGTGCAGGTGCACCGGCTGGTCGAAGCGTTCGCGCAGGGCGGTGACGAGCCGGGCTGCAGCCGGAGGACGGAGCAGCCCGGCCATGTCCTTGACCGCCAGCACGTGCGCACCGGCCTCGACGAGCCCTTCGGCCAGCTGTAGGTAGTAGTCGAGGGTGTAGAGCTGCTCGGCCGGATCGGACAGATCACCGGTGTAGCAGAGGGTTCCCTCGGCGATCTTCCCGGCGTCGACGACGGCCTGGAGCGCCGGTCGCATCTGCTCGAGGTCGTTGAGGGCGTCGAAGACCCGGAAGATGTCGATCCCTGTCCTGGCAGCCTCTTTGACGAACACTTGGACCACGCGGTCGGGGTACGGGGTGTAGCCCACGGCGTTGCGGCCACGCAGGAGCATCTGCAGACACACCTCGGGAGCGGCGTCGCGCAGGCCCGCGAGGCGTTCCCAAGGATCCTCGTGCAGGAAGCGCAAGGCGACATCGTAGGTTGCGCCGCCCCAGCACTCCAGGCTCAGCAGCTGAGGGGACAGCCGGGCCAGCGCCGGCGCGGCCACCAGGATGTCGTAGCTGCGCAGGCGGGTTGCGAGCAGCGACTGGTGGGCGTCCCTCAGCGTGGTGTCGGTGACCGCCAAGGCTTGTTGCCCACGTAGCCGCACGGCCCACTCGACCGGTCCGACCTCGTCGAGCAGCCGCCGGCTTCCCGTGGCCGCCGGGGCCGGGAGCGCGGGCAGCTTCCCGACGGGGTCCAACGACGGGCGGGCCGGCCGCGGGAGCCCGTTGACGGTGGCGTCGGCGAGCGCGAGCAGCAGTCGCGTCGTGCGGTCGGTCTCGGCAGGTGCCCCGCTCAGGGCCGGGTGTTCGGTGAGGAACGCGGTGGTCACCCCGCCCGCCAGGAAGTCGCCGTCGGCGAGCAGGCGGCGCAAGAACTCCACGTTGGTCCTGACCCCACGCACCCGGAACTCCTGCAGGGCACGTCGCGCCCGGCCGGCGACGGTGACCAGGTCGGGTCCGCGCGTGGTCAGCTTGACCAGCAGCGAGTCGAAGTACGGCGTGATCTCCGCCCCGGCGTAAACCGCGCCATCCAGGCGGACCCCGGGGCCGCCGGGCGACTGATAGGCGGTGATCACTCCGGTGTCAGGGCGGAAGTCGTCGGCCGGGTCCTCGGTGGTGATGCGGCACTGGATGGCGACCCCGCGCACCGTGATCACGTCCTGGGTCAGGCCCTGCCCGGCCAGGGAAGTCCCGTCGGCGACGCGCAGCTGGGCCGCAACGAGGTCGACGCCGGTCACCTCCTCGGTCACGGTGTGCTCGACCTGGATCCGTGGGTTCATCTCCATGAAGGTGAAGTCGCCATCGCGGGTCACCAGGAACTCGACCGTGCCGGCGTTCACATACCCCACCGAACGGGCGAAGGTGACCGCCGCCTCGCACAGAGCGGACCGGACCGTGCCGTCCAGCCCGGGCGCGGGTGCCAGCTCCACGATCTTCTGGTGTCGCCGCTGGACCGAGCAGTCCCGCTCGAACAGGTGGATAACGTCGCCCGTCGTGTCGGCCAGGACCTGCACCTCGATGTGGCGGGGCCGTTCGACGGCCTGCTCGAGGAAGACCGTCCCGTCGCCAAAGGCCGCGGCGGCCTCCCGGGACGCGCTGCGGGCGGCCTCGTCCAGCTCGCCACGCGTCCGGACCAGCCGGAGCCCGCGGCCACCGCCGCCGGCCGCGGCCTTGACGAACAGCGGGAACCCGACCTGCTCGGCGGCCCCGAGAACACCATCAGCGTCAGGAAGGGGTAGGGAGGCGCGCAGGACAGGCAGCCCGGCGCGGACGGCGGCATCGCGCGCACGCACCTTGTCGCCGGTGAGTCGGAGCACCTCGGCGGGCGGCCCGACGAACGCGATCCCGGCGTCGGCGCACGCCTGGGCCAGGGCCGAGCTCTCGGACAGGAACCCGTACCCGGGGTGCAGTGCGTCCGCGCCCGACCGCTGCGCCACCTCCAGCAGCGCGGCGACGTCGAGGTAACCCCGCACGGGATGGCCGGGCTCGCCGAGCTGGTAGGACTCACCAGCTTTCGTGCGGTGCAGGCCCGAGCGGTCCTCGGGGGTGTACACCCCGACGGTGGCCAATCCGAGCTCGTGCGCGGCCCGGATGATCCGCACGGCGATCTCGCTGCGGTTCGCGACCAGGACCTTGCGCATATGAGCTCCGGCGGGAGGGGCGACGGGCACTGTGCCGGTCTGCCACGATCATGCCGTGCAGGTCGTCGCGGTGTGGTCCTCCCCGGTGCGGTACGCGGAGTGTGACCAGCAGGGCATCGTGTTCAACGCCCACTACCTGACCTGGTGCGATGAGGCGGCGGCTGCCTGGCTCGGTGCGGTGGGGGTGGCGTACGACGCGCTGCTCGCCCGCGGGTTGGACAACCGGGTCGTGGCGTCCTCGCTGACCTGGGCGGCGTCGGCTCGGTGGGGGGACACCGTCGAGGTCGACGTCGCCACCGGCCGGCTCGGCCGCAGCAGCTACGGGCTGGAGCTGACCGTCCGGGTCGGCGACCGGACCTGCTGCACCGTGGTCACGACGTACGTCATGACCGACGCCGTCGGCCACCCCGTCCCCATTCCCGACGACCTGCGTGCCGTCTGGCCCGCCGGCTGACCTGCTAGCCGTTAAGCCCGCGGGGCTCACTCAGACCAGCATGAGATGCCGAGTGGTAGCCTGGCTAGCCCGAAGTCGAGGCAGTTGTGACCTTGCCCGGTAGCCGGAAGGCATCGAGCGGCCAGCGGGTCACGCCGCTGCCCGCGCGCAGCGACGCCACGGTGCCGTCGTCGTGAAAGGTGTAGCTGACCGGCTCGCCGGCTGAGCCATAGCCCGAGCCCCCGACGATGCGCAAGGTGTGGTCGTCGACGACCGAGAGCTCGACGGCCTCGGCGGCCGGGTTGGCGTCGGTGGGAGTCAGCATCCAGAGCCGGCCACCGAGCACCGCGATGTCCAGGACCCCCCACAGGTCCGCGAACCGACCGGCGAAGCGAGCGAGGTCGGGCCCGTCCGCGGGTCGGAGCAGCTTCGCGGCGAGGTCGAGCAGGTGAACCGCTGCCAGGACGCATTCCTGGGCGGGGCCGTCGATGGCGTTGGTCAGGACCGAGATCGCGAGCCGGTCGTGGACATCGGCGACGCTGGAGGTGATGTGACCCGGATAGCCGCCCCCGTGCCCGATCAGGGTCCGCTCGCCGATCGGCGTGAGGGACAGGCCCAGCGCGTACGCACCTCCCTGGGGGTCCGTGCCGGTCTGCCACTGCCGTTGCTGCATCGCGCGCTTCGACCTGTCCGACAGCACACGCTCGTCCCCGAGGAAGTGCGCGGCGAAGTAGGCCACTAGGTCGCGCGCCGTGGAGAAAAAGCCGGTGGCGGAGGCCATCGCGCGGGTGTCGATGTGTTCGATGGTCACCCGCTCCGGGGCGTAGGCGAGGGCGCTGTGCCCGGCCGTCAGGTCACCGCTACGGTCGGTCGGGAGCTCGGGCCCGGTGTGGGCGAGGCCGAGCACATCAAGGATGTGCTCCTGCACGTAGGCGGCGTAGGTCTGGCCACTGGCTCGCTCGATGACCTGTCCGAGCAGGCTATAGCCGATGTTGGAGTACTTGAACGACGCATTCGCGGGCGTGACCGAGGCGCCCTGCTCGAGGGTGATCGCCTCGAGTCGCTCACCGTCGGGAAAAGGACCGCGCAGCTGCCAGTGGTCCCCGTCGGCTCCGTCGCGGACGACGCCACCGGCGTGGGCGAGCAGCTCTCGGATCGTGACTGTCGCCAGAGCGGAGCCCGCGTCGCCGAGGCTCGGGACATATGCGCCAACCTCGTCATCCAGGCGGAGACGTCCACGCTCGAGCAGCTGGAAGATCGCCGTGGCGGTGAAGGTCTTGGAGTGCGAGGCGACCCGGAACAGGTGGTCGGTGCGCAGCGGC
>JAYTHS010000096.1:0-16965 GCA_043732345.1 Frankiales bacterium
TCGAGCCAGGCCGCGTGCTCGTCGGGGTGCTGCTCGCGAGCCTGCTCGGACGTCAGTCCCTGCCAGCTGCCGAGGTCCAACTCCCTGAGCCGAGGGTCGAAGGTCACGGGGAGGTCGCAGGCGGCCGCCAGGACCTCTGCGGTCTCCCGCGCGCGGGACAGGTCGCTGCTCACCAGGACGTCAGGTCGTAGGGCGGCGAGCACCCGGGCGGCCGCGACGGCCTGCGCGCGGCCGAGCTCATCCAGGGCGATGTCGAGCTGCCCCTGGATCACGCCCCCGGCGTTGTGCGACGTACGCCCGTGGCGGAGCAGGACGAGGCGACGGCTCAGGACCGGCCCGCCGCCCGCTCGGCGTCTCGGTCGACGAACGGGATGACCGGGCAGTCCTTCCAGAGGCGCTCGAGGGCGTAGAAGACCCGCTCCTCCTGGTGCTGCACGTGCACGACGATGTCGGAGAAATCCAGCAGCACCCAGCGGCCGTCGGCCTCCCCCTCGCGTCGGAGCGGCTTGGTGCCCAGCGCCCGAAGGCTCTCCTCGATCTCATCGACGACGGCAGACACCTGCCGTTCCGTCGGGGCGGAGGCGAGCAGGAAGACATCGGTGATGACGAGCTGCTCGCTCACGTCGAGCAGCAGGATGTCGCTGGCCAGCTTGTCGGCGGCGGCCTGTGCGGCCGCCAGCCCCAGCTGGACCGCGCGCTCGGTGGCAGGCACGGGTCCTTCTTTCAGGTCGGGAACGCCCAGTCTCCCACGCGATCCCCCGGGCCTACGGGCCTACGGGCGGAAGTCGCTCCCGACCAGCACGATGACGTCGGCGACCGACCCGATCTCCGTCGTACGCACGCTGCTGGCCGGCAGGCCGAGCACCGTGGCCACGCGGGCACCGAGCGCCGCGCCCGCCGGGGTGGCGTCCTTGACGAGCACCTGGGTCTGCGTCACCCCGAAGGCCTGCGCGTTGCGGGAGCCGACAAACACGAAGCCCGCCGGCACCAGCTTGGCCCGCACCCGCTGACCCAGACCTGCTGTGCCGACGCCGTTCAGGACCAGGACCCGGTTTCCCTGAGCCCTGCTGCCGGTAGGGACGGAGTCGGCGAACAACCGGTCGACCAACGCCGTGACCGCCGGGGCGTCTGCCCGGAAGCGCACCTCGTCGGTCCCGGCGTCGACCCGGACGACGGGCAAGGTGTCGTACTGCAGGTTCTGCGAGGCGTCGTCCTTCTGGAGCCCCTGCAGCAGGGACGCGGTGGCAGCCGCGCCCAGGCTGGGTCGAGAACCGGCACCGAGCGACCCGACGGCGGCCGCCGCGTCAGCCGGCAGCGCCTGCACCAGCCCGTCGAGGACGGCCTGCAGCCGGGCCAGCCGGGTCTGCTCCGGCTCACCGGGCGCCAGGTAGGTCGCATAGGTGGCCGCCCGGGCGCCGTCCAGCTTCTGGGAGCCGGGCTGCAGCACGATCGTCTGACCGGACAGGACGCTGGTGTCGACGTCGACAGTGACCCCGCCCTCGAGGTCGACCAGCCGGCTGAAGCTGGGCAGGTCCAGCAGCCAGCTCCCGTCGACCGTGACACCGACCAGGTCGGCGAGCGCGTCGGCGGACCCCGACGCCCCTCCGCTGCGCAGCGCCCGGCCGAAGGGAAGCGTCCCCAGGCCCGGCACGGTCGCGATGACCTGCGGTGGGACCAGGACGATCGCTCCGGTGGACGTGCGGGGGTCGTGGGCGAGCAGCGCGCTGGAGACCGCCGAGCCGTCGCTCCCGGTGACCTGCAGCAGCAGCGTGCGCTGGCTGCGTACGGGCGTCCCCTTGCCGGCACCGTCGGACCCGCCACTGCGGACGAGCACCACGGTCACGAAGGCCACGAGGGCGAGCAGCACCACCAGCGCCACCGCCGTGAGCTGGCGACGCCGCTGCCGACGCCGCAGACGCAGCTCGGCACGGCGCCCCGTCCGGGAGGTGGTCGTCACGTAGCGCCCTCCCGGTAGAGGTGACGCTTGTCGATGTACTGCACCACTCCGTCGGGCACGAGGTACCAGACAGGCTCCCCCGCAGCCACTCTGGCGCGGCAGTCGCTGCTGCTGATGGCCAGGGCAGGCACCTCCAGCCGGCTGACCGAGCCGTCCGGGAACCCCGAGAGATCGATCTCGTAGCCCGGCCGGCTGACCCCCACGAAGTGCGCGAGGGCGAACAGCTCGTCCACCGACCGCCAGCCGAGGATCTGCGCCAGGGCGTCGGCGCCGGTGATGAAGAACAGCTCCGCGTCACCGTGCTGGCCCCGCAGGTCGCGCAGCGTGTCGATCGTGAAGGTCGGGCCGGGCCGGTCGATGTCGGTGCGGCTGACGCTGAAGCGCGGGTTGGCCGCCGTTGCGATCACCGTCATCAGGTAGCGGTCCTCCGCTGGGCTCACCCGCCGGGAAGCCTTTTGCCACGGCTCTCCCGTCGGCACGAAGACCACCTCGTCGAGGGCGTAGCGGGACGCGACCTCGTTGGCCGCCGACAGGTGACCGTGGTGCACGGGGTCGAACGTCCCGCCCATCACTCCGATGCGTCTACCCACGATCATCAGGCTAGTGGCGGAGCGGGCCTGCTCAGGTGAGGCGGCGCCGGACGAGCCGGGCGATCCCGAACAGGACCGCCGCCACGAGCAGGACCACCGCGGCCCGACCGCTGTGGGCGACCAGCGCCTCGATGCCGCTGGCGAACCCCTGGCGGGCCTTGCTCAAGGCCTCGGCAAGCCCACCGGTACGACGCTCCGGGCCGCCCTTGGCGGTGACGTCGACCGTCAGCGTCGACAGGTCGCTGCTGCCGCCGAGGACCCGTCGCTGGGCCTGCAGCTGGTCGATCTGCCCCTGCACGTCGTCCACCCGCTGCTGCACCGACAGGGTCTCCGCGATGGTCCGGGCCTGCGCCAGGATCGCGAGGAACCGGCTGCGGGCTGCGGTGAGGGACTGGATCTGGGCCTGCGTGTCGGCGTAGGCCCCGGTGACGTCCTGGCCGCTCGTCCTGGTGCTCGTCACCGTCGCGCCGCGGACCGCCCGGACCTGGGCAAGGACCCCTTCGAAGGAGCCGACGGGCACCCGGAACGTCGTGGTGGCCGTGGGTGCGCTACCGCTCTCGCTGGTGGTGCTGTCGGAGACGTAGCCGCGGACGGCGAGCACGACGGCCTGCACGGAAGCCACGGTCCGGCTCACGTCGGACCGTCCCACCACGAGCTCGACCTGGCCGGTCTTGACGATCCTCGCGCTGTCCGCCGGACCGGCGGCCGAGGGTGCACCCACCACGCGAGGCGCCGTACGGACGGTGGGTGCGCTCCGGCCGAGAGCCGGTGCGCCCTTGCCCGCCGGGGCCGGGGCCACCTCCGTCGGCACGGAACTGCCCGACGAGGCCGTCGTCGACGAGGACCCGGTCGGTGACGAGCCCGTCCCGACGACCAGCAGGGCCAGCAGCACGGCGAGGACTCCGGCGCCGAGCCAGATCCACCGCCAGCGCAGGTCCGGGTCGGCAACGGGTATGGGGCGGTCCTCGAGCAGCGTCATGGTGTGCCTCCTGGGGTGTCGTCGGTGTGACGCACCGCAGGAGCAAGCGGTTGCTCTACTGGGGCAGGAGCCTGTGGACGAAGTCCTCGAGCTGCACAGCGTTGCGGACCTCGACCATCTCCAGGATGCCTTCGTAGGCCCCCGTCACCGAGTCCCCGCTGCCCCAGTAAGCGGAGGGCTCAGGGTTGAGCCAGTAGGCATGGCGAGCCTGGGACACCAGCCGCTTGAGCGTTGCCGAGCCGGTGGCCCGGTAGTTGTTGCGGGCATCCCCGAGGATCAGCAGGGAGGTCCGCGGACCGACGGCGTCGGGGTACTTCTCGGCGAACGCCTCGATGGAGTGGCCGTAGTCGCTGTGCCCGTCGAACCACACCAGCTCGGCCTCGTTCGACATCCGGGCCAGCGCATCGGCGATGTCCCCACCCGGGGCGAAGAAACGCGACACCTCGTCGCAGGTGTCGATGAACGCGAACGCCCGCACCTTGGTGAACTGCTCGGACAGCGCGAAGGCGAGCATGAGCGTGAAGTGGGCGAAGCCTGCGACCGACCCGCTGACGTCGCACAGCACGACCAGCTCCGGCTTGTGCGGCTTGTGCGGCCGGTGGTGCGTGACGATCGGCACGCCCCCGGTCGCCAGCGAGGCCCGCACCGTACGACGGAAGTCCAGCTGGCCGGTCTTGCCGAGGCGCCTGCGGGCCGTCAGGCGGGTCGCCAGGCGGCGGGCCAGTGGGAACACCTGGCGCTTGAGCTCAGCCATGTCGTCGCGGGAGGCCCGCAGGAAGTCGACCTGCTCGGCCAGTGGCTGCACGGCGGTCTTGCTGAGCTGCTCGGCCCCGCGATCCTCGGCCAGGCGTCGCCGGACCTCTGCCTCCACCATCTCCTGGAAGGCCTTGATGCGCTCCTGCACGGTCTGCCGGGCGACCTTCTCCGCAAGCCCCCCGCGGTCCTGCCCCTCAAGCATCGCTGCCAGCAACGAGGCCATGAGCGTCTCCGGGGACAGGGCTCGCAGGATCTTGTAGCTGAACCAGGACTGACGGCCGGCCCCGGTGCTGCTCTTGCCCAGGGCGCTCACGGCCTGCCGGGCGAAGCGACGCATGCCCTCGGTGTCACCGTCGAGCAGCAGGTCTCGCAGCGCGTCGCGGTAGGCGTCCTGGTCGACCGGCTCCCCCTGCCCCTGGCCTGCACCTGGCTCGCCCTCCCCGTCGTACGACGTGGGGTCGCCGATCACAGGGGGGAACCACAGGTCGAAGAGCGTGTCGAAGGTCGTCCGGTGAGCTGGGCGCTTCAGGACGCAGGCGGCAATCGCCGCACGCAGCGCCTCCCGGTCCATCAGGTCGATCGCCGTCATGGCCCTCGTCGAGTCCAGGACCTCGGCGAGCGAGACCGTCATACCGGCGGACCGGAGTGCGTCGAGGAACGCGATCTCCCTGTCCAGCAGGCCCTTTGACATCACAGCCCTGCCACTAGTTCAGCTTCAGCTCGGTGGTTGCCCGGGCGTGGTCGCTGGCGTGCTTGAGCACGACGCCCAGGGTCGTCCTGACGGCCTCCTCGTCCAGGGTGTCGAGGCCGAGCGCGACCAGCGTCTGCGCCCAGTCGATGCTCTCGGCGATCGAGGGGCTCTTCTTCAGGTCCAGCGCCCGCAGCGCCCGCACCGTGCGCACCAGCTGGTCGGCGAGCTGCTCGGCGACCTCGGGCACCCGCGACAGCACGATGGCCTTCTCGCGGTCGGCCGCCGGGTAGTCCAGGTGCAGGTAGAGGCAGCGGCGCTTCAGCGCCTCCGACAGCTCCCGGGTCGCGTTGGAGGTGAGGAAGACCAACGGCCTCCGGGTCGCCTTGATGGTGCCGAGCTCGGGGACCGTGACCTGGAAGTCGCTCAGCACCTCGAGCAGCAGCCCCTCGAACTCCACGTCGGCCTTGTCGGCCTCGTCGATGAGCAGCACGGTCGGCTCGGGGTTGCGGATGGCCGTGAGCAACGGTCGGCTCATGAGGAACTCCTCGGCGAACACGTCGTCGTGGATGTCGTTCCACGCGTCATCGTCCTTGGACGCCTGGATCCTCAGCAGCTGCTTCTTGTAGTTCCACTCGTAGAGCGCCCGCGACTCGTCCAGGCCCTCATAGCACTGCAGCCGGATCAGCTCGCTGCCCGTCGCAGCCGCAACGGCCTTGGCCAGCTCGGTCTTGCCGACCCCCGCCGGGCCCTCAACCAGCAGCGGCTTGCCGAGGCGGTCGGCGAGGAACACCGTCGTGGCGATGGCGTGGTCGGTGAGGTAGCCGGCGGCGCCGAGGCGCTCCTGCACGTCCTTGACCGAGGCGAACTGGGGGTGCAGCACGAGCGCTCCTTGGGTCGGGACCGAACCCCATTCTGTACGACGCCCCGGGCGGGCAGCACGACGGGCTGGCCTAGGGTCGCCTGCATGAGAGTCGCCTTCCTCGGCCTGGGCCGCATGGGGGTCGCCATGGCGTCCCACGTCGCCGCCTCCGGCCACGACCTGGCCGTCTGGAACCGCACCCCCGGCAAGGCCGGTGACCTCGAGCCGCTGAGCCGGCCGACGGTGGCTGCCGCGGTCGAGGGGGCAGATGTCGTCGTGCTGATGCTCTTCGGGCCCGATGCCGTCCGGGAGGTCCTCGCCGAGGTGGTCCAGCACGCTCCCGGTGCCCTGGTGGTGGACTCATCGACCGTCGGACCTGAAGCTGCCCAGGAGTTCGAGAAGACCTGCACCGCAGCGGGTCTGCGCTACGTCGACGCCCCGGTGGCCGGGTCCGTCAAGCCCGCGGCCGACGGCACCCTCGGGGTCTTCGCCGGCGGGTCGGACGAGGACTACGCCGCTGCCGAGCCCCTGCTGCACCTGTGGGGCGACCCCGACCGGGTCCGCCACGTCGGGGCCGTCGGCAGCGCCAGTGCGCTGAAGCTCTGCGTCAACCAGAGCCTCGGCGTGATGGCGGCCGGACTCGGTGAGTCGCTGCGGCTCGGCCGTGACCTCGGCCTGGACGGCACCCTGCTGCTGGAGGTGCTGGGGCAGACGGGTTACGGCTGGTTCCTCGGCCAGAAGCGCCCGATGCTCGACTCCGACGACTTCACCGCGACCACCTTCTCGGTCGACCTGATGGCCAAGGATCTTGACCTGGCCGTCCGGGCTGCCGACAGCGACCTGGCGGTCACCCGGGCCTGCCTGGAGCAGGCGCAGCGGACCGTCGAGGCGGGCCACAGCGGTGAGGACTACGCCGCGATTACCGGGCACCTGGCGTCCGAGGGAGAGGCCGGGTCCCAGTAATGGCCGCCTTCACCGCTCGCGACCGGAGGATCTACGCGGTCATCAACTCCTGCAGCGCCCCGCTGTGGCTGCTCATGGTCCTGCTCCCCCGAACACCCCTCACGCGCCGGGCGGTGAGCCTGGCCACGCCGCTCTACGCCGTCCTCGGAGCGTCGTACGTCGGGCTGCTGGCGGCGGGCTGGGGCGGCGAGCGGGTGGACTTCCGCGATCCGGAGACGGTCCGCGCCGGGCTGGCGCAACCCAAGGGCTTCCTCGCCGGCTGGGCCCACTACATCGCGTTCGACCTGTTCGTCGGGCGCTGGATCTGGGAGCAGGGGCTGATCCAGGGCCGGTCGACCCGCGTGGCGCTGCTGCTGACGTGGTTCACGGGTCCGGCCGGTCTGACGGTGTGGCTCGCCCAGTCCGCTGGCAGCCGGCGGGCATAGCGGCTCAGCCGCGATGTCCACGATGGCGCGGATCACCGCTCGGCTCGCGGGATCGGGCAGCGACTGCGCCAGCCCGCAGCGGAGGGTGGAACGCACGGACAGGCACCGCACGACGACGCGCGTTCCTAGCCGCGGACGTGACCGTCGCCGGTCACGACGTACGTCGTGCTCGTCAGCTCGGCCAGCCCCATCGGCCCGCGGGCGTGCAGCTTCTGCGTGCTGATGCCGATCTCGGCCCCGAAGCCGAACTCGCCACCGTCGGTGAACCGGGTCGAGGCGTTGACCATGACCGCCGCGCTGTCGACCCGGCTGACGAACTCGCGGGCGGCGGCCTGCGACCGCGTGACGATCGCCTCGGTGTACCCGCTGCCCCAGCGGCGGATGTGGTCGGTCGCGGCCTGCAGGCTCTCGACGACCCCGATTGCGAGGTCGAGCGAGAGGTACTCCGCGGCCCAGTCCGCGTCCGTGACGGGTAGGACGTCCGGTGAGGACGCCTGCACCACAGCATCTCCGTGGACAGTGACGCTCTGGGCGGCCAGCGCGGCGAGCAGGATCGGGAGGACAGCAGCCGCGGCACCGGCGTGCACCAGGACGGTCTCGGTGGCGTTGCAGACGCTGGGGCGAGTGGTCTTGCCGTCGAGCACGATGGCGACCGCCATGGCCACGTCGCAGTCGGCGTCGACGTACACCGTGCAGTTGCGGACCCCGGTCTCGATAACGGGCACAACACTGCCCCGCACGACGGAGGCGATGAGGTCCGCGCCGCCGCGTGGGATGAGGACGTCGACCAGCCCCCGGGCCTGCATGAGCTCGGTGACGCTCGAGCGATCCGTCCCCGGGACGAGCTGGACGCTGTGCTCGGGCAGCCCGGTGGCTGCCGCCGAGAGGACCTCGACGATCGCCTGGTTGCTGTGCACGGCGGACGAGGAGCCCCTCAGAGGCACGGCGTTGCCGCTCTTGACGCACAGGCCGGCGGCGTCGACCGTGACGTTGGGGCGAGCCTCGTAGACGATCCCGACCACCCCGAGCGGTACCCGGACCTGCCGCAGTTGCAGGCCGTTCGGCAGCGTGGAGCCGCAGACGACCTCCCCGACCGGGTCAGGCAAGGACGCCACGTGCCGCAGACCGTCGGCCATGGCCAGCACCCGGGCGGGGGTCAGGGCGAGCCGGTCGACGACCGCCTCCGATATACCGGCGTCGCGGGCCGCCTGCACGTCTCGGGAGTTGGCCAGAAGGACGGCGTCGGTGGCCACCACGAGAGCGTCGGCCATGGCGCCGAGCGCCGCGTCCTTGGTGGAGCGGGGCAGCCGGGCCAGCTCGGCCGCAGCGACCCGGGCCCGCCGGGCGGCAGCAAGGACCTCGCTCATGCGCTCACGGTCATACGACGAAGCGAACGGCGGGCAGCGCGAGGGCTCTGTCCGCCCGGTCGGGCCGCGAGACGTCACCGGCGGGGACGTCGACCCCGGCCTGATCTAAGAGCCCTGCCGAGTCCCCGCCGAAGGCTCAGCCCGGGTGCGGTGGGCTCCTGCGGCCAGCACCGGACGCTCCACCCACCGCCACGACAGCTCACAGCAGACCAGTGCCCCGGTGATGCCCACGACGCTGCCCACCCACAGGCCCCACGGGTGGGTCCACGTCGCCCACGCGTAGTGCCAGAGGTAGAGCGCGTAGGAGCGGCGTCCTAGCCACCGCAGCGGTGCCCATGACAGCACGGACCCCAGCGGTGACGGGCCCTCAGCCAGGTGCAGGACGACCTGCGAGGTCGCGAGCGCCAGGGCAGCGAACCCGACGAGGTAGCGGGCGGGGACGTCGTGCTGGAACAGCGCCACCCCGAGGACCACGATGGCTCCCGCGGCGGCTCGCTGCGGCCGGGTTCACCGGTACGCCGGCGCCGCCAGCACATCGCGGCGACGCTGCCCGCCAGCAGGCCGACCATCCGGGTGTCGGTGCCGAAGTAGATCCGATCGGCGCCGCGCCCACCATCCCAGAGCAGGAGCGGGAGGGATGCCGAGGCGATCGCCGCGAGCAGGACCACCGGGAGCCGGAACCGCGCAGAGCAGGTCATCACCAGGGTCAGGACGAGCGGCCAGGCGAGGTAGAACTGCTCCTCGACCGACAGCGACCACAGGTGCGGCAGCGGTGCGGCCATCCCACCGTCGATGACGTCCCAGTTGGCGCTGTAGAGCAACGACCAGAGGACGTCCTTCAGGGACTCCGCGGTGGCCAGCGGATGACCCGTCCCGTCGCTGCTCGGTGTCGCGCTGAACCACGAGCTCCGCCGAAAGAAGGCGAACAGGACGAGCCACCCCCCGAGAAAGGCGACCAGGGCCGGCAGCAGCCGGCGAGCCCGGCGCCCGTAGAAGCCCAGGACGTCGATCCGGCCGGTGCGGTCCTTCTCCTGCAGCAGCAGCATCGTGATGAGGTAGCCCGACAGGACGAAGAAGACGTCGACCCCCGCGCCACCACCGGTGACCACGTGGTGGCCGTAGAGGTGGAAGGCGACCACGAGGGCGACAGCGACCCCCCGCAGCCCGTCCAGGGCCGGGACGTAGGCGAAGGTCCGGACCGGCGACGCCGCGACGGAGCACGGCTCGGCGAGGCGGGAGGACACGCGTGCATCCTCCCCGCTACGGGGCAACTGGCACCTCGGGCCGCTGGCCGGTGTGCGGGACGGCGCGGCGCCACAGCTGGACGCCCTGACCCCCTACGGACTCCTCACGTCGGAACTGCTGCAGCGCATAGCTGCGGTTGCCGGTCGACCACTCCTTGACGACCGCGAGGTCCTGCCCGACGAGCAGGTAGTCGGCGTGGGCGAGCTGGTCGTGCACAGACGCCTGCCAGGCCCGGTTCTCGGTGAAGCCACGGTCGTAGAAGCCGCGCCGCCCCCTCCACCCACGACTCTCGGTGTAGACGACCCCGCGGCCGTCGATCCAGGACGGGCACTCGGCGGTCGGCGTCTGCAGGACGTCAGCCGCGATGGCCAGGCTCGCGGTCTCCGCGAGCACGCACGCCCCCCCGACCCGCACCCGTACGGCGGACAGGTCGGGCGCAGGACCCGGCCGCAGAGCGTCCTGGGCCGCCGTCACCGCGTAGACGGTCAGCAGCGCCCCGGTGGCCAGGCCGAGCGCACCCCGGCGCAGGCCACGCGCCGACCGGTTCGCCTCGTCCCAGAGCAGCGCCAGCAGCACCGCCAGCGGGGGGACGAGGAAGGCGCCGTAGTGCGGGTAGTAGGTGCTGGCGAGCAGGAACGCCGCAGCGGTCGACGGGACCGTGACCAGCAGCACCACCAGCGCCAGCCTGGCCGGGCCGGTGGCGCGCAGCACCCGGCGCACTGCGAGGACCGCGAACGCCGCGAGGGCGACGGCGACCAGCAGGTGCGGGACCCGGACCAGGCCGACCATGCTGGCCAGGCGCGCCAGGCCACCGAGGCCCGACAGGGGACGGTCGAGTTGTGTCGTGACCACGTCGCGCACGAACGCCCGTGGGGCCAGCAGCAGGAACGGCAGGCAGGTCGCCGCCAGGGCGAGGCCGGCGCCGGAGGCCACCCGCGCGGCTCGGGGCACCTCCCGCAGCACGACCAGGGCCAGCAGGACCGACAGCAGGTAGGTCCCCGCGAAGAGCTTGATGCTGACGGCCGCACCGAGCAGCAGGCCGCAGCCCAGGTCGCTCCGCCAGCTGACGGGACGTCGCAGCAGCAGGGTGACGGCGAGCAGGCATAGCAGGGTGACGACCGGTTCGAGCAGCACCGTGCGCTCGGAGGTCGCGATGACAGGACAGACCGCGTACGCCGCGGCAGCCAGCAGCGGGCCAGGAGATCCCGCGGGCAGGACGGCCCGCGTCAGTCGGTGGACCAGGAGCAGGTTGGCGAGGGCCACGACCAGCACGGCCAGCCGCGCCGTACCCAGACCCCAGGGGTCGGTCGTCAGGTCCCCCAGGACGGCGAAGGGCGTCATGGCCAGCGCGATGCCGGGTGGGTGCACGATCACAAAGTCGCGGTAGGGCACCAGGCCCCACGCCAGCAGCCGACCCGAGGCGTAGTAGACGCCGTCGTCGTACTCCTGGACCCCGAGGAAGCGGTGCGGCTGCCACCACGGCGCGGTCCGCAGCGCGGCCCCCACGACCGCCAGCAGGACGAGCACGGACCCGCTACGGACGCGGCGGCCAGGCTCCGTCACAGAAGTACCAGGCTCCGTCACAGGACCACGAGGTCGTCGCGGTGGACGACCTCGCGCAGGCCCAGCTCGCGCGTCGACCGACCCAGCAGCGCGGGGAGCTCCGCCGCGTCGTAGGCCACCAGGCCGCGCGCAACGGGTCGCCCCGCCAGAGAGACCAGCTCGACAGGGTCGCCAGCGGTGAAGTCGCCCGACACCGACGTGACGCCAGCCGGCAACAGGGACAGTCGCCGCTCGCAGACGGCCGAGACGGCTCCGTCGTCCAGGACCAGGCGGCCCTGCGGCGTCGAGGCGTGCGCCAGCCAGAGCAGCCGGGCGCTGGGGCGGCCCCCGGTGGCCCAGAAGCAGGTCCCGCCGACCCCGCGCAGCAGCTCGGCCGCCGACAGCGCCGACCCGAGCAGGACGGGGATGCCGGCCGAGGTCGCGACTCGGGCCGCGTCGACCTTCGAGGCCATCCCGCCGGTACCCAGGCCCGATCCGCTGCCCCCCACCTGCACCCCGGCGAGGTCGGCCACCGACCGCACCTCGGGCACCAGCGCGGACGCCTCCAGTTGCGGGTCCCCGTCGTACAGGCCGTCGACGTCGGACAGCAGCACGAGCGCGTCGGCACGGACCAGGTGCGCGACGAGCGCGGCGAGCCGGTCGTTGTCGCCGAACCGGATCTCGTCGGTCGCGACCGCGTCGTTCTCGTTCACCACCGGTACGACGCCCAGCGCCAGCAGCCGGTCCAGGGTGGTGCGGGCGTTGCGGTAGTGCGCCCGGCGCACGACGTCATCGGCGGTGAGCAGCACCTGGCCGACCACCCGGTCGTGGCGGGCGAACGCGGTCGCGTAGCGCTGGACGAGCAGCGACTGGCCCACCGAGGCGGCCGCCTGCTGGGTCGCGAGGTCTCGCGGGCGCCGGTCCAGTCCCAGCGGCGCGAGGCCGGCAGCGATGGCGCCCGACGAGACGAGCACCAGCTCGGTGCGCCCGGCGAGGGCTTCCACGAGGGCGTCCAGGCGCGTGGCGTCCAGCCCCCCGGCGGCCGTGGTCAGCGAGGAGGAGCCGACCTTGACCACGACCCGACGGGCCGCGGCGACCGACTCCCGGGTCATTGACCGTCCTCGGCGACCTCGATCTGGATCCCGAGCCGCTCGGCCCGACGGATGTCCTTCTCCAGCCGACGCTGACCGGCCCGCGGCCGGGAGTGATCCTCAAAGCGGCTGTCGACGCCGCGCATGCCGGAGGCGAACTCCTCGAGAAGCGTGGGCTGCCAGTCGAAGACGACCTCACCGATCTGGACGTCGACCCCGGGCGTCGCACCCATCTCGGCCAGCGCCTTCTCGACACCGAGCCGGGCCAGGCGGTCGGCGAGGTAGCCGACGGCCTCCTCGTTGCCGAAGTCGGTCTGCACGATCCACCGCTCCGGCTTGCCGCCGCGCACGACGAAGACGCCGTCCTCCTCGGTGACCGTGAACCCGTGGTCGTCGACCGCGGTGGGCCGCAGCACGATGCGGGTGGCCTTCTCCGCTGGCGCGGCGGCGCGATCCGCGGCCACCGTGCGGGCCAGCGCGAACATCAGCTCGCGCAGCCCCTCGTGACTCACGGCGGAGACGGTGAAGACCTCGTAGCCGCGGGCCTGCAGGTCGGGCGTCACCAGCTCGGCGAGCTCCCGGGCCTCGGGGACGTCCGCCTTGTTGAGCACGACCAGGCGCGGCCGGTCGGACAGTGACGTCTTGTACTGCTCGAGCTCGGTCTCGATGGTGTCGAGGTCGCTCAGCGGGTCGCGGTCGGGCGCGAAGGTCGCGCAGTCCAGGACGTGTACCAGCACGCTGCACCGCTCGACGTGCCGCAGGAACTCAAGGCCCAGCCCCTTGCCCTGCGACGCACCCGGGATCAGCCCGGGCACGTCGGCGATGGTGAACGTCGTGCCCCCTGCCTCGACGACCCCGAGGTTGGGCACGAGGGTCGTGAAGGGGTAGTCGGCGATCTTCGGGCGGGCCGCCGAGACGGCGGCGACCAGCGAGGACTTGCCCGCCGACGGGTAGCCGACGAGCGCGGCGTCGGCGACGCTCTTGAGCTCGAGGACGACCTCCTTGGCCTCCCCCGGCTCGCCAAGCAGCGCGAAGCCGGGGGCCTTGCGGCGCACGGAGGCCAGCGAGTCGTTGCCCAGGCCACCGCGGCCGCCCTGGGCGACGACGTAGCGGGTGCCCTCCCCTACCAGGTCGGCGAGCACCTCACCGTCCAGGCCGACGACGACCGTGCCGTTGGGGACGGGCAGCTCCAGGGTCTGGCCCTGGGCACCGTTGCGCAGGTCGCCCGCACCGGGCTTGCCGCTCGTGGCCTTCTGGTGCGGGTGGTAGTGGTAGTCCAGCAGTGTCGTGGTGTTGTGGCTGACGACCAAGACGACGTCGCCACCGTTGCCGCCGTCGGCGCCGTCGGGGCCGCCGAGCGGCTTGAACTTCTCGCGGCGGACGCTGGCACAACCGTGGCCACCGTCACCGGCGGCGACGTGCAGGACGGCGCGGTCAACGAACGTGGTCACGAGGGCCTCTCCGAGCAGAGAAAGCGCGAAGGGCGGGTCCGGAGTGTGTCCGGCCCGCCCATCCGCGTGAGGTGACGCTCCTAGACGGAGGTGGTCACCGGGACGATGTTGACGGTCTTGCGGCCGCGTTTCTTGCCGAACAGCACCGCGCCGGGCGCGAGCGCGAACAGCGTGTCGTCGCCGCCCCGGCCGACGAGGTCGCCCGGGTGGAAGTGGGTACCGCGCTGGCGGACGAGGATCTCGCCGGCCTTGACCACCTGGCCGCCGAAGCGCTTCACGCCGAGGAACTGCGCGTTGCTGTCACGGCCGTTGCGGGAGGAGCTTGCGCCCTTCTTGTGTGCCATGTCCTCAGCCCTTCGAGATGTCGGTGACCCGGACCTGGGTCAGCCGCTGGCGGTGACCCATCCGCTTCTTGTAACCGGTCTTGTTCTTGTACTTCATGATGCTGATCTTGGGGCCCTTGGTCTGCGCGACGACCTCGGCGTTGACGGTCACCTTGGCGAGGGCGTCCGCGTCGCTCGTGACGGTCTCGCCGTCGACGAGCAGCAGCGCGGGCAGCACGACTTCGGCGCCGGCGACCTGGGTCAGCTTCTCGATCTCGACGACGTCACCCACGGCGACCTTGTACTGCTTGCCGCCGGTCTTGACGATGGCGTACACGGGTGAGCTCCTCGTTCGACGGTTCCCGCCGGCAGGGCCTGGCGGGATGGCCACGCTTAGACACGTAGCACAGCTGAGACTACCGGACACCCCGCCGGGCTCCTAAGGACGACGGTACGGCGGGGTGGCTGGCCGTGAGGTGGCGGGGTGGGTGGCCTAGACGGTCGGTGCGCCGGCAGGGCGACCCGCGGCCCGGCGGCGCTTCTTTGGCACCTCTGTGGCTGGCACCTCGACAACTGGAGCCTGCTCGACCGGTACGGCGGGCAGGTCCGGGACCTCCTCGACCGGCAGGTCCTCAGGCTCGGGCTGCGCGGCCTCCTGCGCGTCGGACAGCGACTCGTCGACGACCTCGTCGAAGGCCTCGTCGAAGGCCTCGTCGACGACCTCTTCGACGGCCTCCAGGAGTGCGACCGGCTCGACCTCGGTTGCCGTGTCCAGCAGCTCGATGAGCTCGTCGGCGGCGTTGACCGAACCTGCCGAACCCGCGCCGCGCCCACCCCGGCGACGACGGGCACGGGGTGCGCTCTCCTCGGTCGAGGCGGCCGGGTCGGCGACGTCGGCGGGGCCCGTCAGGGGCGGGCCGGGCTTGGGGGCCCGGGGGCCGACCCGAGGGGCCCGGTCGGCCCGGTCGCCACGCGGGCCCGTGGGCTCCGCGAGGGGTTCGCTGTGCAGCCTGACGCCCCGGCCGTCGCAGGCCTCGCAGGTCTCGCTGAAGCTCTCCAGCAGGCCCTGGCCGACCCGCTTGCGCGTCATCTGCACCAGGCCGAGGGACGTGACCTCGGCGACCTGGTGCTTGGTCCGGTCGCGACCGAGGCACTCGACGAGCCGTCGTACGACGAGGTCGCGGTTGGACTCGAGGACCATGTCGATGAAGTCGACGACGATGATCCCGCCGAGGTCGCGCAGCCGGAGCTGACGGGCGATCTCCTCGGCGGCCTCGAGGTTGTTGCGGGTGACGGTCTCCTCGAGGTTGCCGCCCTTGCCGACGTACTTGCCGGTGTTGACGTCGACGACCACCATCGCCTCGGTGCGGTCGATGACCAGCGAACCACCGCTGGGCAGGTGGACCTTGCGGTCCAGCGCCTTGAGCAGCTGCTCGTCGATGCGGTGCTCGGTGAAGACGTCGCGGTCGGAGGTCCACCGCGACAGCCGGGGCGCGAGGTCCGGTGCGACGAACTCGACGTAGTCGCGGATCGTGTCCCACTCGCTGTCGCCGGAGACGACGAGCCGGGTGAAGTCCTCGTTGAAGATGTCGCGGACGACCTTGATCACCAGGTCGGGCTCGGCGTGCAGCTGCACGGGGCCACCGCCCTTGTCGGCCTTGCCTTTGATGACCTCCCACTGCGCCTGCAGCCGGCGCACGTCCTTGCCGATCTCCTCCTCCGAGGCGCCCTCGGCGGCCGTGCGGATGATGACGCCCGCACCCTCCGGGATGACCTTCTTGAGGATGTCCTTCAGACGGGCCCGCTCGTTCTCGGGCAACTTGCGGCTGATGCCAGTCATCGAGCCCTCGGGCACGTAGACCAGGTAACGGCCGGGCAGCGTGATCTGGCTGGTCAGCCGGGCGCCCTTGTGGCCGATCGGGTCCTTGCTGACCTGGACCAGCACCTCCTGGCCGCTCTTGAGGACCTGCTCGATCTTGCGCGGCCCGTTGCCCGCGAGGGCCGCGTCGTAGTTGACCTCGCCCGCGTAGAGCACCGCGTTGCGGCCCTTGCCGATGTCGACGAACGCCGCCTCCATGCTGGGCAGCACGTTCTGCACCCGGCCGAGGTAGACATTCCCGGCGTACGACGTGGCGGTGGCCTTGGTGACGTAGTGCTCGACGAGGATGCCGTCCTCGAGCACGGCGATCTGGGTCCGGTCGCCCTTCTGGCGCACGACCATCACCCGGTCGACGGCTTCGCGACGGGCCAGGAACTCGGCTTCGGTCAGGATCGGCGGGCGCTTGCGACCGGAGTCGCGGCCCTCCTGGCGGCGGACCCGCTTGGCGGCCATCCGGGTCGAACCGGCGATGCCACGGAAGCCGTCCTCGTCGGCGGCGCCGCCGCCGTCACGACGGGCCCGTGGGGCGCGCTCCCGTGGCTCGCGGACGTGCACCACGGTCGGGACGTCACCGAGCTCGCCGTCCTCGCCGGCGGCTCCCCCGCCGCTGCCGCCCCGGCGCCGACGACGTCGCCGGCGCGTGCCGGCCGGACCCACGGCGTCGTCATCGTCGTCCTCTGCTGCGTCCGCGGCCTCGCCGTCCTGCGCCGGCTCGGTGGCGTCGTTGTCGCCGTCGGTCGGCTCACCGGCCTCGCCCTCGGGACGACGGCCACGGCCCCGGCGGCCCCGTCGGCGACGCGGGGCGGCGTTGTCGTCCTCGTCCTGGTCCCCAGCGGCTTCGGTGTCG
>JAYTHS010000097.1:0-1667 GCA_043732345.1 Frankiales bacterium
TTCCTCTACCTGGAGACGCCCACCACGGCCATGCACGTCGGCGGGGTGGCCGTCTTCGACCCCCCGGAGGGCGGGTTCGACTACGACCGGCTGGTCGCGCTGATCAGCGAGCGCATCTCCTTGGTGCCCCGCTACCGGCAGCGGGTCAAGTGGGTGCCCGGGCGCCTGGCCAACCCGGTGTGGGTCGACGACACCGACTTCGACGTGACCTACCACGTCCGGCGCAGCGCCCTGCCCAAGCCGGGTGACGACGGGCAGCTGCGCGACCTCGTCGGTCGGCTCATGAGCCGCCAGCTCGATCGGAGTCGGCCGCTGTGGGAGATCTACCTCGTCGAGGGGCTAGCGCAGGGCCGCATCGCGATCATCACCAAGACGCACCACGCGATGGTCGACGGGGTCTCGGCCGTCGACATCGGCACCGTCATCCTGGATGTGTCGGCGACGCCGCGTGAGGTGCCCGACGACGCGTGGTCACCGCGGTCCGAGCCGGGACCGTTCGCGCTCATGACGCGCGCCCTGACCGACCTGGTGGCCAAGCCGACGGCCGCCGTCGACACCGTTCGCAGTGCGGTCGGGGATGCCCGCGCCACGGCCGGCAAGGTCGCCGGCATCGCTGGGGGAGTGCTGTCCCAGGTGCGCACCATCGCCCGGGCGGCCCCGGAGAGCCCGCTCAACGTCACGATCGGCGAGCAGCGCCGCTTCGGGATGGCTGCCACCTCGCTGGCCGACCACCGTCGGGTGAGCAAGGCGCACGGCGGGACCGTCAACGACGTCGTGCTGGCGACGGTGAGCGGCGCCCTGCGGACCTGGCTGCTGACGCGGGGGGAGAACGTCGGCCCCTCGACGGTCGTCCGGGCGATGGTGCCCGTCAGCATCCGGGGTGATGCAGACGCGGGTGAGGCCGGCAACCGGGTGTCGTCGTACTTCGTGGACCTGCCCGTCGGGGAGGGCAGCGCCGTCATGCGGCTGCACCAGGTGGCGTTCGCGATGCGGGCGCACAAGGAGTCCGGGGCGGCGGTCGGGGCCGACGCCCTCGTGCAGCTGTCAGGTTTCGCACCACCGACCATCCACGCCCTGGGTGCCCGGGCGGCGAGCGGCCTGACCCGTCGCCTGTTCAACGTCGTCGTGACCAACGTGCCCGGCCCGCAGTACCCGCTGTACGCCGCCGGCGCGCGGATGCTCTCGGTCTACCCCGTCGTACCGCTCGCGCTGGGCCAGGCGGTCAGCATCGGCCTCACGTCCTACGACGGGGGGGTGTTCTACGGGCTGAACGCCGACCGGGACGCGATGCCCGACATCGACGTGCTGGCCTCCTGCCTGGAGGAGTCGCTCGCTGAGCTGGTGGGGACGGTGGGCGCGTGAGGCGCGGGCTGGTGCTGGGCGCCGGCGGGGTGCTGGGTGCTTCCTGGACCATCGGCGCCCTGGTCGCGGTGCAGGAGGCGTTCGGCTGGGACGCCCGCGAGGCCGACGTGCTCGTCGGCACCTCCGCCGGCTCCGTGCTCGCGTCGGCCCTCGGCTGCGGCGTCGGGGTCGACTCCCTGCTCAACCACCAGCGCGGTGAGCCCGACGAGCTGACCCTCGACTACGACCTCGACAACGACTCTGGTGGGGCGCGGCCGCCGCTGCCGCGACTCGGGTTCGGCTCGCCCCGCGGGATGCTCAACTCG
>JAYTHS010000098.1:0-5817 GCA_043732345.1 Frankiales bacterium
GGGGCGTGCGGCGACACACCTCGGCCACCAGCGCCGGCAGGACCTCCCGGTCGTCGACCACCCACGTCGCGACCTGGTCCCGCACGGCCTTGGTGTGCAGGGCCATCGCGAGCCGGGCCGCCTCGGGGTCGTCCAGCTCGGCAGGCTGGTCGCGCCAGCGGTCGACGGCCGCGCGCCAGTCGTCCACGGCCCGCTGCGGACTGCCTGCGATGGACTCCGTCTGGGCAGCGTCGAAAGCCCGCTCACAGCGCTGCCGGGCGGCCTACGCGGCGAGCAGGACCGGTCCGGCCACAGAGGCGGCGAGGGCGGCACGAGTCGGGAGCACTGACCGGCCGGCGAGCGCGTTCTCCGACGCGAGGAGCTGGACGGGAGCCGAGCCCACCGCCTCGGCGACGCTGCGCCCCTGGGCCGGGCAGCACTCGGGCTCCGAGCACACGTAGCTCCAGAAGCGGCCCCCCTTGATGAGCAGCGCTTCGGTGATCACCAGGTCCTCGAGCTGCAGCCGGAGGTCGTCGACCAGGTTCTGCCGCGGCAGGTGACCGTCCTGCTCGGTGTAGACCGCGAGGACGACCCGGGTAGCCCGCTCGTGCCGCACCCGGTCGACCATCGAGTCGACCAGCACCGGCTCGAGCTGCTCGTCAGGCAGGTCGACGCGCATCGACAGCCCGACCTGCCCCCGGGGCTCGTGGCAGCACAGCACGACCAGGCTCTCGGTCGGTGTGAAGCCGAGCTGGTGCGGGACGGCCGCCACTACCTGGGCCGCGGTGGTCATCCGGACGACGGGGCGGCTGGACGGGCGGCTGGAGGGGCCGCTGGAAGGGCTTGGCGTGCGGGAGCGGCGACGGCGTGACATGCGGACAGGCTGGCGCGCAGCAGGTCTCACGAACGGAGCCAGGCCGAATCTGTGGACAGCCATGACCGGCGGTGGACGACGGGCTTCGTCGACCACAGGTCCGTCGCCGGAGGTCACTCATCCACCCAGACCGGGTCCAGGGTCCAGGGTCCAGTTCCCTGGTCCCTGGTCTTGGAACTCTGACCACACCCAGCCGTGTACGGGCCCGGACGGCCCAGGCCCACCGTCTGACGTGTGACCCCGGACGCCCTGGCCGGGTGGCCGACCGACGCGGGCAAGCACGCACCGACCCGGGTGGACGAGCGCCGGGCCATCGACGACCTACCGGCCGGCCCTCAGGTCGTCGATGGCCCGGAACACCCGCTGCTCGCTCACCGGGCCCTTCGCCTTCAGCGTCTGGGCGAACAGGCTGACCCGCAGCTCCTGCAACGTCCAGCGCAGCCGGTCCCGTCCCGGCGATGCCGGGAGCCGGGCCCACTCCGCCTCGACCTCGGCAACCCGGCGCTGCAGGCCGGCGTCGCGCTCCGCCTCCCGGGGCAGCTTCTCCAGCCGCAGCTGGGCCCCTCGCAGGTAGCGCGCGGCGTCCGGCAACCGGACCGCGCCCGTCTGCGCCACGAACCCGCTGTGCACCAGGGACTCCAGCTGCGCACGCACGTCCCGAACGGCGCCGGCGGCAGCCGGGTGGGTCAGCCCCACGAGCTGGGCCTGCACCTCGCCGGCCACCGACAGCACCTGCTCAACGTGCCGCAGGACCTTGGCCAGCTCGTCGACCAGCCCGGCTCGCACGGCAGCGAGGACGGCAGCGAAGGCCGCCTCGTCCCGGGGCTGTGCCGCCACCAGTGCGTCGACCGCGCACGCGACGCAGTCCTGCATGAGGGCCGGGAGCGAGCCGTGCGGGTTGCGCGCCAGGGCCAGCTTGGAGCTGTTGCTGAGGCGCCCCGAGACGGCCTTGACAGGTGAGGGAGCACCAATGAGCAGGAGCCGCCGTACGCCCAGGGCGTGCGACGCCGCAGCCTCGGCGGCTGAGGGCAGGACCCGCACGCCGACCGTGCTGCCCTCGTCGACCAGGGCCGGCCAGCCCACGACCTGCCCGGCGGTCACCTGCTCGGGGACTTCGCCGAAGGTCCAGGTCGCCTGCCCGGTGGCCTCCAGATCTGCTGCCACGGAGGAGATCGCGGCCTGGACCGGTGCCGCGAGCTGGACCTGCAGGGCCGACAGGTCCTTCCCCTCGCCGAGCACGGCCCCGTCGTCGGCCACGACCCGGTAGGTGGGTCGCAGATGGGACGGGACCCGGTCCAGGCCCCACTCCTCGACGGGTACGACGACACCCCGCAGGGCCCGGCACTCACGGCTCAAGGCCGGCAGCAGGTGCTCCTCGCGCGGCGAGAGCCGGGCCAGCAGCGCGGTGGCGGTGTCGGGCGCGGGGACGAGCTTGACCCGCAGCGGCTTGGGCAGCGACTTGATCAGGGCGACGACCAGCTCGTGCCGCAGACCGGGTACCTGCCAGGCGAAGTCCTCGGCGGTGACCCGGTTCAGTACGGCCAGCGGAACATCGACGGTGACCCCATCGACCGGTGAGCCGGGTGCGAACTCGTAGGACAGGGGGAGGCGCAGGTCCTCAGAGACCCAAAGGTCGGGGTGCTCACCGGGGTCGACGTCAGTGGCGAGCAGGTCCTCCAGGCGCAGGGTCAGCAGGTCGGGCTGCATAGCCCGGAGCTCCTTCCACCAGGCGTCGAAGTGCGCACCAGAGACCACGTGGTCCGGCACCCGGGCGTCGTAGTAGTCGTAGAGGACCTCGTCGCTAACCACGATGTCCCTGCGGCGGGCCCGGTGCTCGAGCTCCTCGACGTCCGCCAGCAACCGGCGGTTGGCGGCGTCGAAGGCGTGGTGGGTGTCCCAGTCGCCCTCGACCAGCGCGTGGCGCAGGAACAGGTCTCGCGACGCGACCGGGTCGACGGAGCCGTAGGCGACCGGCCGGCGGACCACCAGCGGCACGCCGTACAGCGTCACGCGCTCGAAGGCGACGACACCGGCCCGCTTCTTCTCCCAGTGCGGTTCGCTGTAGGAGCGCTTGACCAGGTGCGCGCCGACCCGCTCTGCCCACTCCGGCTCGATCCGCCCGAGCATCCGGGCGTAGAGCCGGCTCGTCTCGACCAGCTCCGCGGCCATCACCAGCTGCGGCGGCTTCTTGTAGAGCGCCGAGCCGGGCGCGATGGTGAAGCGGGCGCCCCGGGCGCCGAGGTAGTCCTTGCTGGCGGCGTCGCGACTGCCGACGTGCGACAGCAGCCCGGCGAGCAGGGCCTGCGAGACCAGGGAGGCGTCAGCCGGCGCCTCATCGGTCGGCAGGTCCAGCTGGCGCACCGTACGGCGCAGCTGGCTGTGCAGGTCCTGCCACTCGCGGACCCGCAGGTGGTTGAGGAACTCGCGCTTGCACAACCGGCGGAAAGCGCTGCTGGACAGCTTTTCCTGCTGCTCCTGCACGTAGCGCCACAGGTTCAGCCAACCCAGCAGGTCCGAGGTCGGGTCGGTGAAGCGGGCGTGCTGCTCGGCGGCGGCCTGCTGCTTGTCGAGCGGCCGCTCGCGGGGGTCCTGGATCGACAGGGCGCTGGTGATGACGAGGACCTCGCGCATGCACCCGAGCTGGGCGGCCTCGACGATCATCCGCCCCATCCGCGGGTCGACGGGCAGCTGGGCGACCTGCCGCCCGACGACCGTCAGGCCACCCCTGTCGTCCAGCGCCCCGAGCTCCTCGAGCAGGGCGATGCCGTCCCGCACGTTGCGGCGGTCTGGCGGCTCGACGAACGGGAAGTCCTCGATGTCGCCGAGCCGCAGCGAGGCCATCTGCAGCAGCACCGAGGCCAGGTTGGTGCGCAGGACCTCCGGGTCGGTGAACTCCGGCCGGCCGGCGAAGTCGTCCTCGGCGTACAACCGGATGCAGATGCCGTCGGCGACTCGTCCGCAACGACCGGCCCGCTGGGTGGCGGACGCCTGGCTGATCGCCTCGATGGGCAGCCGCTGAACCTTGGTGCGGCTGCTGTATCGGCTGATCCGAGCGGTCCCCGGGTCGACGACGTAGCGGATGCCCGGCACCGTCAGGGAGGTCTCCGCCACGTTGGTGGCCAGCACGATCCGGCGCCCGGTGTGGCTCGCGAACACCTCGTGCTGCTCGGCGGCGGAGAGCCTGCCATAGAGCGGGAGCACCTGCGTCCGCTGGTCAACGACCCCGCGCAGGGCGTCAGCGGTGTCGCGGATCTCCCGCTCCCCCGACAGGAAGACCAGCACGTCTCCCGGGCCCTCCGCGGCGAGCTCCTCGCAGGCTGCGACGATCGCCGAGACCTGGTCGCCGTCATCGTCGGTCTGCGGCCGGTAGCGCACCTCGACGGGGTAGGTGCGCCCCGAGACCTCAAGGACGGGGGCGTCGTCGAAGTGCCGGCTGAACCGGCCTGGGTCGATGGTCGCGGAGGTGATGACGACCTTGAGGTCGGGCCGCTGCGGCAGCAGCTGCTTGAGGTAGCCCAGCAGGAAGTCGATGGTCAGCGACCGCTCGTGCGCCTCGTCGACGACGATCGTGTCGTACTCCGACAGCAGCCGGTCGCGGGACAGCTCGGCGAGCAGGATGCCGTCGGTCATGACCTTGACGAGGGTCCGTTCGCCGACCTGGTCGTGGAACCGGACCGTGTAGCCGACGAGGTCGCCGAGGTCGGTGCCGAGCTCCTCCGCGACCCGCTCAGCCACCGCGCGGGCCGCGATCCGGCGCGGCTGCGTGTGGCCGATCAGGCCCCGGGTCCCACGTCCCAGCTCGAGCAGGATCTTGGGCAGCTGGGTGGTCTTGCCCGAGCCCGTCTCCCCGGCCAGCACGACGACCTGGTGCTCGCGGATCGCGTCGGCGATCTCGGTGCGGACCTGGCTGACCGGCAGGTGCTCGGGGTAGTCGATGTCCGGGACCGAGGCGACCCGCGATGCGAGCCGGGACTCGGCAGACAGCAGGTCGGACGTCAGCCGGACCAGGTCAGGACGACGGTCACGCAGCCGCCGGTGCAGCCGGACCCGGTCGCGGACCGGGAGCTGGTCGGCCCGCTCGGCGAGCTCGACGTGCGAAAGGGGGGCGGTGTCCACGGCCCTGCCAGCGTACGGGTCAGGCGCCGGCCGGCCACGGCACGGGAGGGGCGCCCTCGAGCTGCGAGGCGAGCTGCTCGAGCCACCACCGCCGCAGCGCGACGACCTCTGGGCCAGCGGCCAGGGTCAGCAGGTGCTTGCCCTGGGCGCAGAAGTCGTCGGCCTCGTCAAGCATCACGCCGAGCTCCCGGGACGCCGGTCCCGCCGCGATGGGCAGCTGGAAGCGCAGCTCCTCGATGACCTCGACGCCGTCCTCGACGGCGGCGAACAGCTGCTCCTCCTGGTTCGTCGTCGCCCCTCCGAAGCAGGCCTCCAGGGCGGCGATGAGGTTGGTCAGCCGGCGGGGCGTCTCGTGGTCGTTCCCCCCGGCCGCCACCAGCGCGAGCTCACGGATCAGGGCGTCGGTCTGCTCCTGCGTCCGCGCCCACAGCCGCACCGGCACCTGAAGCAGCACGCAGTCCCGCAGCGGGGCGGTGGGGCTCGTCATGCCGCGCCCTGGCCCGAGCGCAGGCGGGCCCACACCCGCTTGCCGTCCACGGAGGGCTCGACGCCCCAGTCGTCCGACAGGTCGGCCACCATCCGCAGCCCCCGGCCCGTGGCGGACTCCTCGCCGTACCCGCGCATGCGCGGCAGCCGGGCGGAGTGGTCCAGGACCTCGACCTGCACACTGCCGTCTCCTGCCACCGAGACCCGCGCCGTGACCTCGCCCTGTCCGTGCAGGACGGCGTTGGTCACCAGCTCGGACAGCACCAGCACCGCGTCGTCGACGAGCAGCCCCTGGCCCCAGTCGGTGAGGACACCACGGACGAAGCGGCGGGCCGCGGGGACGCTGGAGGGCTCTCCCGGCA
>JAYTHS010000099.1:0-5815 GCA_043732345.1 Frankiales bacterium
GGCGCTCCAGACCAGCCAGGTGCGCCAGCGCGCAGCGCTTCGCCTCGCCACTGACCGCCCTCATGACTCCATAGTACGTTCGAATATGAGCCGGCGCAAGAGGCAGACTAGCTGCTGTGCAGAACTTCTCCACCCGATGACGCTTCCCCCAGACGAGAGAATGCGAAGGGTGAGCAGCGCTGCCACAGCCCTCCGTCGAAGCCACCCGCCGGCACGTCCCACCCATACGGTCACCTCGGACTCGCCACGAGCGGGTGGCGAGCGGGAAGGACTCCGACGTGCCATGCATGCCCCCGCCGGTGCTCCCCCTGACGGGCTGCGCCCCCTCACGACGCTCCCCCTCACCGAGGCTCTGTCCTAGCGCGCGGCCCGAGCCCGCTCGGTCAGCTCCGCTAGCAGCTCAGCCGCCTCGCCCTCGTCGCGGTGCAGGGCGCTCGCCCGCCACCTGCGGCCGGCGGTGTCCACCTCGACGCTCGCCAACCGCAGCCATCGCTGTACCGGGCCCTGCGTCATGCGCAGGGACTGCGCCTTCCCCAGCGGTACGACGACGGTCGTCACCTCGAGCACCCCGGTGCGCGCGACCAGGAACCGGTCGTCGACGGCGAACGCGAGCCGGGAGAAGGACAGCGGCGCCCGCCAGCGAGCCCTGCTCGGGGGACGTGAGGCGGCCACCAGGGACGCCCCAGGCAGCACGACGTCGAGCAGGGCCTGCGCCTGGCTTCGCGACCCGACCGGCATCAGGGCCCGGGTCAGCTGCGCGACATCGTCCTGACCGACCTCACGCTCACGCTGCTGGGCCACGTCGACCTCCAGGCGCACCCATCGAAAAGGCCTCCACAGCAGGGGTTCCAGCAGCCTGACCGCCTGCACGCGCCCGGCCGGGACGGTCTCGACGCGCGTCTGCAGCAGCCCGCTGGACAGGCGCAGCCCGTCCGGAGCGAGGGCCACGCGGAAGCGCAGCTCCACGTTGAGCCGACGGGTCACCGCGGTGGCGGCACCCAGGACGACTGTCGCTCCCCCACCCAGCACCGGGCCGACCTGGGTCGGGGCGACGACGGCAAGAACGCCCAGGACCAGCAGGCTGACCGCGAGGGTGACGGCCGGACCGCCGAGCAGGGCCGACGCGATGAGCGCACCGTCGTCGACCCGCTGCAGCAGGACCTCCTGCGGCACCGCGGCCGACGTGCCGGTCGAGCCGAGCTCGAGCAGCTGGCCGCGCACCGCCAGGGCCCGGGAGTGCGGGAGGTAGGCCAGGCGTGACTGGCCCGTCCCGCTGCCGGCCATGACCAGTCGCAGCTCGGACAGGCCGAGCAGCCGGGCCGCCAACGGCCGGACGACGTCGACGGCTTGCACCCGGGTCAGCGGTACGCGCAGCGACTGCCGGCGTACCAGCCCCAGCTCGAGCTGCAGCTCGGTGCCGTCCAGGCGCCACCGGCTGGTCAGCCAGGACACGACGCCGGCCAGAACGATGAGCAGCGCGACGGCGGCGTCCACGGCCAGTTGTGCCGGCTCCACGTGCTGCGACAGCAGCTGGCGCGGCAGCGTCACGAAGGCGAGCACCAGCACCGCCCGGCCGCCCTTCACGACTGGGGACAGCGGGTGCAGCCGCGACCAGGCGGCCGTCACCTCGCGCTCACAGCCCCTGGGCCCGCGCTTCGCCGAGCTGGGCCAGCCGGTCCCTCAGCCGCGCCGCCTCGGCGGCGAGCAGGCCCGGGATCCGGGCGTCCGACGCCGCCGCAGCAGTGTGCAGCTGCACGGTCGCCAGGCCGAAGGCCCGCTCGAAGGGCCCGGCCGTCACGTCGAGGAACTGCATGCGGCCGTACGGCACGACCGTGGTCCGACGCACCAGCACGCCGCGTGACACGACGAGGTCGTCCGCCCGCTCTGCGTATCCCCAGGACAGCACCCGGCGACGCAGCGACAAGGCGGCCACCCCGACGGCGGCTGAGGCGACGAGCAGCCCGGCCAGCGCGCCGAGGATCCCCGAGCGCGCACCCACCGCGGTGACGGCGAGCAGGACCGGGACCGACACCAGGCCGAGCTGGAGCAGCCTGACCCGCCAGAGCTTGGGCGACGGGCGCAGCACTAGCCGACCAGCAGGACGGAGCGGGCGGCCGCCTCGAGGACGACCACACCGACGGCGATGGCGTCCTCGTCGACGTCGAAGGCGCTCTGGTGCAGGTCCAGGGAGCGCTCGGTCCCCGGCGGGCGCACCCCCAGCCGGGCCATCGCGCCAGGCACCTTCTCGAGGTACCAGCTGAAGTCCTCGCCCCCGAGCGACTGCAGGGTCGGCACGGCCGCAGCAGCCCCGAGGGTGGACGTCACCGCTGCAGTGAGCACCGCGTTGGCTGCAGGCTCATTGACGACCGGCGGCACGCCCCGGTCGTAGGTCACGGTCGCCAGAGCGCCGTACGGCGCGACGAGGCCGTCCACCAGGCGGCGCACCAGGTCGGGGGCCTGCTGCCACACGTTTTTGTCCAGCACCCGCAACGTGCCGCGCAGCACGCCTTCTCGTGGGATCGCGTTGGCCGCGACCCCTGCCGAGATGTGGCCCCAGACCAGGCACAGCCCGGCCCGTGGGTCGACGAGCCGTGACAGCGCGTCCGGCAACCCGGTCGCCAGGGTCGACAGCACATGCACGAGGTCGACGGTGTTGTGCGGGCGTGAGGTGTGCCCACCCGGCCCGGTCAGCCGGACGGTCAGCATGTCGGCGGCCCCGGTGATGGGACCCGCGCGCAGGCCGACCCGCCCGACCTCGAGGGACGGGTCGCAGTGCAGCGCGAAGACCGAGGCCGCCCCGTCGAGCCAGCCCTCGGCTAGCACGTCGAGCGCCCCTCCCGGCATGACCTCCTCGGCTGGCTGGAACAGCAGCCGGACCGTCCCGCTCGGGGGAGGCGAAGCGGCCAGCGCCAGACCGGCACCCAGCACCACGGTGGTGTGGACGTCGTGGCCGCAGGCGTGGCAGACCCCCGCCACGGTTGAGCGGTAGCCGACGTCCTTGGAGTCCTGCAGCGGCAGCGCGTCGATGTCGGCGCGCAGCACGACCAGCGGGCCGTCACCGGTGCCGACGTCGCAGACGAGCCCGGTGCCGACGGCCAGCACCTGCGGTGACAGCCCGGCTGCCCGCAGCCGGTCGGCGATGACTGCGGTGGTGCGGTGCTCCTGGCGACCCAGCTCGGGGTGGGCGTGCAGGTCCCGGCGAAACGCCACGAGCTCGGAGACGCTCACAGCGGCCGACCGGCGTCGAACTCCGCGATCAGGCTGTCGACCACCGCGGTGAGCTCGCCGTCGTGAGCGGCAGCGACCGCCCGCTGCCGCTGGTAGGACGCCCCTGTCTCCAACTGGGCCTCGACCGCCGCGAGCTCCTCGACGCAGCCGAGCCGCTGGGAGGTCGGCCCCAGGTCGTGCACCAGCTCGCGCAGCGCGTCGCGGACCGGGACGGTCTGCTCGTCCTCGCCGCGGATGATGGTCGCGTCAAGCCCGTAACGGGCGGCGCGCCACTTGTTCTCGCGCACCACCCACCCCTTGGGCGTCGGCAGCGTGTAGCCCTTGTCCAGCTCCCGGTCGAGCTGGTCCACCAGGCACTGCGACAGCGCCGCGACCATGCCGATCTCCTGCATCGTCGGCAGTCCGTCGCAGATACGCAGCTCGACCGTGCCGAACGTAGGGTGCGGCCGGATGTCCCACCACACCTCCTTGATGGAGCCGATTGTGCCGGTCGACAGCAGCGTCTCCATGTACCTCTCGAACTCATCCCAGCCGCCGAGCTGGTAGGGCAGTCCCGCCGTCGGGAGCCCCTCGAAGACCTTTGAGCGCGCCGACGCCAGCCCCGTGTCGTGCCCGATCCAGTACGGCGAGGACGCCGACAGCGCGAGCAGGTGCGGCACGTAGGCCGTCAGCGCGTTGACGATCGGGATGACCTTCTCCGGCGAGCGGACACCGACGTGCACATGGACGCCGAAGATCTGCAGCTGCCGGGCGAGCCACTGCATGTCCTCGACCAGCTTGGCGTACCGGGGGCTCGGGCTGATGGTCTGCGTTGCCCAGTCCGTCAGGGGGTGGGTGCCCGCGCACATGAGCTTGAGGTCCCGGGCCTCCACCAGCGGTCGCAGCTGCGCGATCGTCCCGGCCAGGTCGGCCGTGGCTTCGGCGACCGTTGAGCAGATGCCGGTGATGACCTCGATCGTCGACTCGAGCAGCTCGTGCTTGGCCGTCGGGTGCTCGCCGTCGGGGGACAGCTCGGCGAGGATCTCGCTCGCCCCGCTTGTCAGCTGCCGGGTCGCCGACGACACCAGCTGCAGCTCCCACTCCACCCCGAGGGTCGAGGTGGCCGAGGACTCGAAGGGGATCCGCACCCCTGGACTGTAGGCGCGCACCTCTACCCGGGCGCCACCAGCGAGAGGTGGTCGCTGAAGAAGCCGTCGACCCCCATGTCCCGCACGGCATCCCGCCGCGCGGCGGTCTGCACATCCCAGGCGAAGGCCAGCAGCCCCGCGGCGTGGACCCGCTCGACAAGCGACGTCGACCAGTTGCGGCGCCGCAGGTTCACCGCCTGCACCCCGCCGCTGTGCAGTTGCCGTAGGTAGGCGGTCGGCACCGGCAGCGCGTGCTGCACGCGGGTGTCCGTCACGAGCCGTACGTCGGGGTCGACGTCCCGCCAGGCCAGCGGGGCCCGGCCCCGGCCGACCAGCCAGAGCCGCCGCAGGTCCAGGCCTGCCTCGCGGGCCACGGCGACCACCGGCCCCGCCGTGCGCGGAGCCTTGAGGTCGACGCACAGGTCGAAGTCGACGCCGCACTCGGTGAGCAGCGCGCGGAGCGGAAGCGCCCCGGAGCCGGGCCGGTCGTGGGAGAGCACCGGCTCCCCCGAGGCGTCGAGCCACGCATCGGTCTCCAACGCCGTGACACCGCGCGACAACGCCAGGCGGAAGGCCTGCAAGGAGTTGTCCGGGGCATCGGCGCAGCCGCCCCGGTGCGCGAAGGCGAGCACCGGCCTAGAAGAACTCCTGCGGGCGATAGACGCCCCACACCTCGCGCAGCGCCCCGCAGACCTCGCCGACGGTCGCCAGCTCCTGCAGGGCGGCCCGCATCGGGTAGAGCACGTTGCCCTCGCCCGCAGCGACCTGCTTGAGCTCCACGAGGTGCTTGTCGACGGCAGCGTTGTCACGCCTGGCCCGCAGGTCCTCGAGCCTGGCCCGCTGGTCGGCCTCGATCGCCGGGTCGACCCGGAGCGGGTCGTACTTCTCCTCGCTGGCGGCCTTGAAGCGGTTGAGCCCGACGACGATGCGCTCGCCGCTGTCGATGCCCTTGGCCACCTCGTACGCCGCCAGCTCGATCTCGCTCTTCTGGAAGCCCTTCTCGATGGCGGCGACCGCACCGCCCATCTCCTCGACGCGGGCCATGAGCGCCCTTGCCTCGGCCTCGACTAGGTCGGTCATGGCTTCCACGACGTACGAGCCGGCGAAGGGGTCGACGGTCGCGGTCACGTCCGTCTCGTAGGCCAGCACCTGCTGGGTCCGCAGCGCCAGCGTCGCGGCCTTCACGGTCGGCAGGGCGATGGCCTCGTCGAAGCTGTTGGTGTGCAGCGACTGCGTCCCGCCGAGCACGGCGGCGAGCCCCTGGATCGCGACCCGCACGAGGTTGACCTCGGGCTGCTGCGCCGTGAGCTGTACGCCCGCGGTCTGGGTGTGGAAGCGGAGCATCATCGACTTCGGGTCCTTGGCGCCGAGCTCGTCGCGCATGACGCTGGCCCAAATGCGCCGGGCCGCGCGGAACTTCGCGACCTCCTCGAGCAGGGTCGTCCGCGAGACGAAGAAGA
>JAYTHS010000100.1:0-1662 GCA_043732345.1 Frankiales bacterium
CGGCGACCATCGGCAGGCCCACGGCGTGCGCGAACCCGATCGTGCCCTGGACGAGAGCGGCCGAGCGGGCGTCGTCGACGACGCCCGCGACGAACGCACGGTCGAGCTTGAGCTCGTCGATGGGAAGGTCTCGCAGGCAGGTCAGCGAGCTGACGCCGCTCCCGAAGTTGTCCAGGCTCACCCGCACCCCGTGCCGGCGCAGCTCGCCTAGCGCCTCGCCGGTCCCCGCGAGGTCCTCGACCAGCCGCTGCTCGGTGACTTCCACGACCAGCCGGGAACCCGCCAGGCCGCGGGCGACGAGCGCCTCCTGGACGCGGGTCGTCAGGTCGCGGTCCGACAGGCCGCTGCCCGACAAATTGACCGCAACGCTCAGCGGCGGCAGGCCGTCCGCCTCCCAGGCGCGCAACTGGTCCAGGGCCATCGACAGCACCCGGTAGGTGAGGGCCGGCATCAGGCCCAGCGCCTCGACCTGGGGCAGGAAGGCGTACGGGTAGCGCAGGCCGTGCTGGGGGTGCACCCAGCGCACCAGCGCCTCGACCCCGTGGACGCTGCCGTCCGCCGCGGTGATCTTGGGCTGGTAGTACAGGGTCAGCTGGTCGTGCTCGATCGCGTGGCGCAGCGTCCGGGCCGTCCCGTCCGGGCGGGTGCTGCCGCCCGACCTCGCTCCCGGGGTCTGCACCGACGGCCAGGGCGGTACGCCGGCGGGCCCGTCCGGGGCGGCGCCAAGTGGCGTGACACCGTGCGGGACAGCGGCGTGCGGGGCGGCCTCATCAGGGCACTGGTGGGCGGCCACGGCGCACCCCCGGCCGGCAGCTTTGGCGGCGTACAGGGCGACGTCGGCGTGGGCGAGCAGCTCGTCCAGGGTGTCGCCGTGCAGCGCCCAGCCGACCGACAGCGACAGCTTCCCGGCCACTCCGGCCAGGTGCCGTACGTCGGTGATGCGGGCGACGACGTCGACGGCGTGCTCCGCCGTGACGTCCGTGAGCAGCGCGACGAACTCGTCACCACCGAAGCGGGCGAGCAGGTCCTGGGGGCGGACCGAGGCCTGCAGGTGTGACGCGACGGCCTGCAGAGCAGCGTCACCTGCCTGGTGGCCCTGCTGGTCGTTGACCTGCTTGAAGTGGTCGACGTCGATCATCACCACGACGCAGCGGCCCGCGCCGTACCGGGACAGGGCGACCTGGGCCTGCTGGAGAAAGTACCGCCGGTTGGCGAGCCCGGTCAGCGGGTCGCTCACGGCGGCCTGCCGATACTGCGCCGCCAGGTCGCGGTGCTCGGCCACCGCGACGAACTGCCGGCCTAGGACCACCAGGGTGATGACCAGGTCAATGAGCAGGACCCCACCGATCGGGAACAGCGGCAGGTGCAGCCCGACCTTCGCGACCACGACGTAGCTGGCCACGATCGCCAGCACCGGGAGCAGGTGGGCGCGCCCCGCAAACTTGCCGGGCACGTCGCTGGGCAGCCGGCTGCCGGCTCGACTGCTGCTGGCCAGCAGGAAGCACAGCAACGCGGCCATCCACGGCAGGTCCAGCCAGCCGCCGCCGGTGAAGCCGCTCTGCGTCGCGGCGTAACCGAAGCCGATGTCGGCCACGACGAAGCTCGCTGCGCCGGTGATCATCCAGCGGGCCCGCAGCGTCCAGCGCGGGTCGGTCCCGCGGA
>JAYTHS010000101.1:0-1660 GCA_043732345.1 Frankiales bacterium
CGCGCGAACCGCTCCACGACTGCCCGCCGCTCCCCCGCGACTCGGTAGCCCCGCAGGCGGTAGTCGCTCGGGCGCTTGATCATCCGCTCCAAAGTCGCCGCGTCCAGATCGGTCACAAAGCGGTCTTCCTCGTAGACGATCACCTCGTCCTCGTGGCAGAGCAGGGCCGCGCACAGCAGCAGCGGGAGGATGCCGTCGGCCAGCCCGAACGGCGGCGCGTTGAGCCGGGCGTGAAGTGCGGGCAGAGACTTGTCGCCCTCGGGGTCATCGAACAGGAACCGCTCGATTTCGGCCCAGACCGCGACCAGCCCGGCGTCGCCCGCCGGGGGCGGGCCAAACTCGTACCCGTCCCCACCTTCGGCCTGCCGGTGGATGCCGGTACTCTCAAGCACCGAAGCGTAGATGCTGGCTTCGGGCGGAAAGCCCTCGATCCCCAAGCGCTTCTCGGCCCGGCGGAGAATCATCGCCTCAAGCACGTTGCGGCGGGCGGACGTCGCCGTCGCCGAGATCTGACGCCGGTTGACCAGTTCGTTCCGCAAGCGCGGCGTGTCCGGGAAAGTCTCGTCACAGGCCCGCGACACCAGGGCCTGTAGCTGACGGTAAGAAGCCAGCGCGACCGGCCGGCCCGCGTGGAACCACTGCGCCCCGCCGCCGGCGTCCGCGTCGTCGCCCGACTTGTCGAGCGCCTGCGGACGCATCAAGCGGTCCCACTCGGCCCGGAAAGCGCTCGTCGCTTCCGCTAAACGCTCGCGCACTTCGCGGGACGCCACCTTGTCGTTGCGGATCTCGGGCGTCTCCGCCTGCACCCACAGCAGGCACTCGACGGCGGCAGCGGCTTCGTGCAGCGCGTCCGTTTCCGCCGTGACCCCCACGATGACGTCGGGCCGGGCGATCGCTTCCGCCGCCGCCGCCGCGTCCGCCCGCGCCGCCGCGTCCGGAGCGAGGCACAGGAGCAGACGCCCGCCACCAACCCCGGACGGCGCGGATGCCTCTTCGGCCAGCACCTCGGGCCGGCAGCAGCGCACCTCGAAGAAGCGCAGCGTGCCCGTCTCATAGGAGTGGCGCCGGGCGGCCAGCGGCGGGTGCGTTTCCAGCCGCTCAGCCAGAGCGACCGCGTCCGCGCCCGATGCGAACTGCCCGCGCGCCTCCCGCAGCCGGTCGTCTATGTCAATGTCGCTGCCTTCGTACAGCCGGAACGCCTTACGGAACTGCCGGTAAGTCACGAGTGTCGCCGTTTGCAGCGCGGCCAGGGCGTCGTCCACGGGGGTCTCGTCGCCCCCGCTCTCCATCAGGGCGAAGCGCAGGACGTCGCGCGAAGGCGGCACCCGCGTTCCTTCGCCCAGGATGTGCAGCAGGCCCACTGTCTTGACCAGCGCCGCTTGCAGCGGCCCGCGTCCCTGCACGCGCAGCAGGGCTTCCTCCGCCTCGCTCCACAGCTTGGCCGTGGGGTGGGCGTAGAGGGTGGGGCCGAAGGCCGCCGTGATGTAGTCGTAGAGGTGGTGCGGGCGCAGCCAGGGGACGTGTGAGGGCGAAAGGTGGTGGCCGCGCAGGAACGCGGACAGGCCGTGCGGGTCGTCGCCGGAGAGGAAAGAGAACAGGGACCGCTCGTTCTGGCCGAAGCGGCGGAAGACGTGCGGGAGCAGCAGCAGCGTCAGCGGGT
>JAYTHS010000102.1:0-5795 GCA_043732345.1 Frankiales bacterium
GCTCGCCAACACGATCGCCGCGGCGCTGCGCTGCAAGCACGCCGTCGTCGAGCTGACGGCCCCGCCCGCCAAGGCCGGGCTGGGCGAGGTCGTCGTCGCCCTGCACGAGACGTGGCGCGACGAGGTCGACTGGGTGGCGCAGACCGTCCGTGAGCAGGTCGAGGCCGGTACCCCGCCCGGTCAGGTCGCCGTGCTCGTGCGGGCCCGGCGCGACTTCGGTGACCTGCACGCAGCACTGGTCGCGGCCGGGCTGCCCGTGGAGGTCGTGGGGCTCGGTGGTCTGCTCGCTCTGCCCGAGGTCGCCGACGTCGTGTCGGTGCTGGAGGTCGTGGACGACCCCACCGCCAACGCTCCCCTGCTGCGGCTGCTGACCGGCCCACGCTGGCGGCTCGGCGTCCGCGACCTGGCCCAGCTGGGCCGTCGTGGACGGGAGCTCCTCGACACCGCTTCATGGGCGGGTCAGCACGTCACGGCCGGACGGGACCCGGACCGGGCGCTGGTGGACGCTGTCGCCGGGACCGACCCGGTCGAGGTCGTCTCGCTGTCCGACGCGGTCGACCGCCCTGGCCACCGCGGCTGGTCGGACGAGGGGCTGCGACGGGTCATCGCGCTGGGCAGTGAGCTGCGGGAGCTGCGGTCGCACCGCGACGAGCCGCTGCTCGACCTCGTGCACCGGGTCGTGGAGACGACGGGCCTCGACGTCGAGCTGACGGCGTCGCCGGAGGCGCTGGCTGCCCGTCGACGGGAGGCGCTGTCGGCGTTCCTGGACGTCGTCGGGGGGTTCAGCGACCTCGATGGCATGAGCTCGCTGACGTCGTTCCTGGCGTTCCTGCGGGCCGCCCAGGAGCACGAGCGGGGCCTGGACGGGGTCACACCCACGAACAGCGACGCGGTGCAGCTGCTGACGGCCCACAAGGCCAAGGGGCTGGAGTGGGACGTCGTGGTCAGCCCCGACCTGACCAGGGGCGTGTTCCCCGCCGACGCCCTGCGCGGCCGGTGGACCACGACCGCGGCCGTACTGCCTGGGCCGCTGCGGGGTGACGCGGACGACCTGCCCGCCTTCGCCGAGCTGCTCGACAAGGCCGCCCTCTCATCGTACGACGTGGCCTGCCGCGAGCACCTGGAGCGCGAGGAGCGGCGGCTGGGCTACGTCGCCTTCACCCGGGCCCGGCGGCTACTCGTGGGCAGTGGTCACTGGTGGGGGCCGACGCAGAAGAAGGTGCGTGGGCCGTCGAGCTTCCTGCTCGAGCTGCAGTCGCACGCCGAGGCGGGCAACGGCGCCGTACCGGTCTGGATTGAGCCCCCGACGGTTGCGGCCAACCCGCTGCTGGCCGAGCGCCCTGACGTCGTCTGGCCCGTGCCGTACGACGCAGAAGCGCTGAGCCGCAGGCGGTCTGCAGCTGAACAGGTCTGGGCCGGCCTCGCGTCCCTGGCGGCTGGGGAGGGGTTGCCGGAGGACGACGGGCTCACTGCCGAGGAGCGCCGGACCTTCGCCCGCCTCGACCGTGAGGCCGAGCTGCTGCTGCAGGAGGAGCGGACCACCCGCAGGGCCGTCCGGGAGGTGTTGCTCCCCGCCTCGCTGAGCGCCTCGCAGCTGCTCCGGCTACGCGAGGACGAGGCCGCGTTCGCCGCCGAGCTGGCCCGGCCCCTGCCTCGGCGCCCGGCGCCGGCAGCCGCGCGGGGGACCCGGTTCCACGCCTGGGTGGAGGGGTTGTTCGAGGACCGTCCGCTGCTGGACCCCGACGACCTGCCGGGGGCCGAGGACGACGAGCTCGGCACCGACGCGGAGTTGGCCGCACTCCAGGAGGCCTTCCTGGCCGGACCGTGGGCCGCACGACGGCCGCACGCCGTCGAGGCCGGCTTCGCCCTGCCGCTGGCCGGCCGGGTGGTGCGGGGGCGCATCGACGCCGTCTACGACCTGGGTAGCGGGCGCTGGAAGGTCGTCGACTGGAAGACCGGCCGCGAGAGCGCCGACCCGCTGCAGCTCGCGGTCTACCGGCTGGCGTGGGCCCGGCTGGTCGGGGTGCCGCTGGATCAGGTTGAGGCGAGCTTCCTCTACGTGCGGACCGGCCGGGAGGACGTCCACACCGACCTGCTCGACGCATCCGGGCTCGAGGAGCTGCTGCGGGGGAGCATCGAGGTCGAGCGGTTGACGTTGCTGTGACGGGGCAGGTCCTTTCGAAGGGACTAGTTGCGGGCGCAAGCGGGTCGCGCAGGTAGCCCACCACCGAAGGAGAACCCCATGAAGATCGGCATCATCGGAGCAGGCAACATCGGCGGCAACCTCACCCGGCGCTTCACCACGGCCGGCCATGAGGTGCGCGTCGCCAACTCCCGCGGACCGGAGACCCTCGCCGACCTCGCGGCCGAGACGGGTGCGACCGCTGTCAGCGTGGCCGAGGCGGCGCAGGGCGCCGAGGTCGTCGTCGTGACGATCCCGCAGAAGAACGTGCCCGGCCTGCCGAAGGACGTCTTTGCCGGCGCCGCAGACGGTGTGGTCGTCATCGACACCGGCAACTACTACCCGCAGCAGCGCGACGGCAAGATCGCCGCCATCGAGGAGGGGCAGCCCGAGAGCGCCTGGGTCGCCGAGCAGCTCGGTCGCCCGGTCGTGAAGGCCTTCAACGGCATCTACGCCGCCAACCTGCTCACCCACGGCCGTCCCGAGGGTGCCGCCGACCGCCTCGCTCTGCCTGTCGCCGGCGACAACACCGACGTCGTACGACGCCTCGTCGAGCAGATCGGTTTCACGGCCGTCGACGCCGGCCCCATCGCGGAGTCCTGGCGCCAGCAGCCCGGCACCCCCGTGTACGGCGCCGACCTTGACGCCGACGGGGTCCGGGCGGCCCTGGCCTCGGCCAGCCCGGATCGCACCGCGGAGTGGAAGGCCTAGAAGCCGCCCTCCCTGTACGCGGGTGAGGCCTGCACGCTCTCGACGCCGAAGGTGAGGTGGCTGAGTCCAAGCCACGTCAGCACCAGACCTGGAACGGAGCCGACCCTCTCGGGGTGGCTCCGTTCTGGCCTACGGGTCGGTGTCGTTCAGGCGGCATGGATGGTGAGACAGGGGGTGTGCAGGTCGTGCAGGGCCGGAGTCCACGGTGCCACATGAGGTGGTGGCGTCGGCACCAGTGCGAGGTTGCACAAGGCTTAGCAGTGATACCGCAGGGGCCAGGAGCACTGGCCGAGCCGGCGTCCTGACGCTCTGCCGCCGGAGGGACCTTGACCAACGCCCGGCTGCCTGCGGGGTGATGCTGTGGACCGGCAGAAGACGGGACCCGGGGGCCGTTCTTGTGGGGACTGGGGTGGGCCTCGCTAGCGTGCACGCTAGCGAGCGGATGTTCCCGTAGTCCGAGGTGCCTGACCCGAAGGATGCTCATGCAACGCGAGGCCGGCGCCCTCGACGACGTCTTCGAGCAGGAGCACCCCGACGAGCTGATGGTGTTCGTCGCCGCGCGCCCGCTGGAGGCAGGCGGTCCGCCTGTTGGGTACGAGGTGCGACGGCTGGACGACGGTCTCGCAGCGATGGCCTACACCAGCGTGGCGAAGCTGGTCGAGTGCTGTGGGGAGTTCCAGCCCTGGGCACAGCTGACGCTCGGCACGCTGGAGCAGGACCTGGCCTCCCAAGCTATCCGGCGGGTCCTGCTCGGCACTGCGGTCGGGGCGGACTGGCGCTGGACTGAGAGCGGAGCGCCCGCGTGAAGTCCGACGCCGGGGGCGGCCTACCAATCATCGCGAGCCAGGTCGACCTGCAACAGGCCGCGACCGCAGTCGGCTCAGCCGGTAAGGCCTGGCCGAGATCCTGGGCAGCGTGATGGGAGTCGGCTCGCCCCGGGCAGCGTCCGTGATGGTAACGGACGCGACCGCCACCGTGGCCTTTGAGATCAGCCAGGCCCCACGACTGCTCGCGGACGCCTGCGACGACAGCTCCCCCCAGATCGCCGCCGCCGCGGCGTACGTGACCACAGAGAGCCTCACGTCCGGGCGCCTGGCCGCCGGCACGAGGCCTTCATGAGCTTCCGGGACGTCGACCTCGCGACGATCGAGGTGATGTCGGCAGCTCTGGTGCGAGGTGGCTCGTCGACGCACACCATCGGCGCGGGCGCGGACGGGATCCTAATGGGCCTCGTGAACCACGGCGTGAGCGGCCCGGCCGCCACCGCCATGATCCGGCGATGGGAGCTGCAGAAACCGGCACAGGAGGCCACCAGCTCCGCGATGACGGCTGCCGGCCAGGCGCTGGGCGACTACGCGGTCGGAATCTCGTCCCTGCAGCGCCAGTTCGCTGCCGTGATGAGCCAAGCCGCGGCGGTGGACCTGCAGTGCCAGGCCGATGGCGTGACCTGCCTGCCTTACGGCTACGACCCGCTCACCGACACCCGAGCGCTGCCGCAGGCGATGGCGGCTGCCACGTCCGCTCTCGCCGCACTGGACGAGGCTGCCGCTGGTCTGGACAGCACGCTGGTGGGAGGACTGCATGCTGCCTGCGGACAGCCGGAGGCCGCAGGTGTCACAAGAGTTCCGACCGAGCAGGAGCGCCTCAACGAGGAGAGCGGTGCCTACAAGGGCTACCTGCCGGCGCGTGACGACCAGCAGCTGAGCCTGGCCCATGGCCTGCTCACCGCGCCGGCGGTGGCGGTGGCGCTCGCCGAGCGCGACGCCCAGGAGGCAGCCGGGGAGGCCAGTCAGCTCGGCAAGGACATGCACTCCACCGATCCCGCAGTCCGCTGTGCCGCGGCCGGGAAGCTGCGGGGTGCCGGCAAGGCGGCGCTGCTGGCTGGGCAGGACGCCGAGGAGCTGGCGGTGCAGACGGGACGGATGGGCCGAGGCGTCTATAGGGGCTTGGGCAAGACCGTCGGCGGCGGCGGCCGGTTCTTGGAGGACATCCAGGTCGTCGGGATTGGCTCTGCGATGTACGGGACCTGGTACGACCACGAGCAAGGCGCCAGCTGGCAGAAGGCTGCGACCAGCAACGCGTCGGCACTCGTCGTCGGGACAGTGGTCACCGTGATGATCCTGGCCGCCCCGATCGGGGGTGGCGTGCTGCTCGTTGCTGGAGCGGCCGTCGTCGGTGGGATCGTTGCTGTGGGCGTAGGGCAGTTCGTCAACAAGCTCCGGGACGAGCACGGCAACGTCGTACAGGCCCTGGGTGACGTGGGACAGGCCGCCGACCACCTCGGTGATGACATCGGCCACGCCACCGGCGCGGTGGGCCATGGGGCCTCGAAGATGTGGCACTCGGTGTTCGGTTGAGGACTGTCCTTCCAGGGCAACCCCCGGCAGGTCAGGAGGCCGGGACCCAGGCGGTGGCTGGCGACGTGCTGCCGGCCGTCGGATCAGCCGCGGTCGCACTGTTGATCTTCGTCGTACTGGGCGCGGTGACCGGCGGGCTGGTCGCGGGCGCGGTGATCGGGGCCGGGACCGCCGCTCTACTCCTGGGCGTCTCGTTGCGCACCCGCGTCTCCGTCGGGCCGAACTGGCTGGCGGTACGCCGGGTCCTTGGGGTCGTGTGGGTCAGCCTGCCGGATCTGACCTCGGTGGCCTACAAGCGCAACACCGGAGGTGGCTCCTTCGTCCTCAAGGACTCCCGCGGCCATCGGGCCGTCGTCCCGGAGTCGCTGGTACCGGCTGGCAGTGCGATCGCTGTCGTGCTCGCCCATGCCGTCGCCGGCGCTGCGCGCAAGGGGGCCACGATCGACGCGACGGCCCGCCGCCGGCTGCTGGACTGAGGCGTCAGCCCTGGTAGATCCAGCGCGCGTTGACTCACCCGCTGCGGTGGGGCGGGCCTGCTGGACCGA
>JAYTHS010000103.1:0-16932 GCA_043732345.1 Frankiales bacterium
CGGGCGGCCGTCGACTTCCCCATGCCGGGAAGCCCGACCGTGAGAAACAAGATTGGTTGACTCACCGCGTCATGGTGTCAAGCCCGGCAACTCTCCCGCCACCCATATCAAGTTGCTCGAATGTCCGCTTCTGCCGCGAAGACGGTAGTCAGGTGCCCCCCTCCACCAAGGCGATCGCAGGTCTACTTACGCGCCACCTGGATGACAGTGTCCCCGCCCACGCTCGGGCCGCCGGACGTGATGCGGATGGACAAGTTGTACATGCCGGGGCTTGCCGTCGCCGGGATGCTGATGATGGAAGTCGGAGCCCCGCCCATCCATGTCGTGGTTGTCACGTCCGAGGCCTGAATCGTGGTAGCTGCCGACGGGGACGCGCGTTTTAGCGACGCCACGTCCGAGAAGGCACCAGTCAGCGACGAAGCCAGCGTCATGGCTTCGCTCGGCCGTTCCGGCTCAGAACCCCGTGACGGCGTCACTACCCAGTGCAGCGTGAGCATCTCGCCGGGGCGGCTGCCGCGCCGGTTCGACGTCCGCGGCCGAGCAGCAGGAGTATCGGTAACTCACGCGGCGAACACCGCTGGGCGGGGTGTGCGCAGAAGAACACCCTTCCGTGCTGTCGACCAGGACGGCAACGACGCCGCACGCGACCGCAGTCGACCGTTTGCGCGACACAGTCCCCCGCCATTCATCCTCCGAGGGTAACTATTCAGGTCCGCTGTAGGCGTGACGTTTACGGGCTTGCGCCGGTTGCTGGGATCCATGGTCGGCCGGTGAATAGATCGTGGAGGACGACCATCGCGCTGTGCTGGTGTTTGCGGGCGGTGCCGAGGTAGGACCGGACGTCGAGGAAGGCGCGCGCTTCGGTGTCGGAGCGCCAGCCGCCACTGATCTTCTGCTGGAGCTTGAGCATCCGAACGTCGCGTTCGGCCCGGTTGTTATCGAACGAGACGCGGAAGTCGGTCGCGAACCGCAGGACATCGCAGCGGTGAGTGGCGAGCCGGGCGAGCAACGATCCGGCCGGGCCCCATGCGGGTCGTCCGTGTTTGCCAGTGCGTGGGGGTGGCGGGTTGAGCTTCATGCGCTCGGCGATGAGGGCGTCGTAGCGCTTGCCGAAGGTGGCCAGCCGGCGGCCCGACGAAGTGGTGGCTCCGTTACCTTCGGCCGCTTCGATGGCGACGTGCAGTTCGACGAGCAGCTCAGCGAGCGTGGTGGGCCAGGCCTGTGCGGTGAGCTCGGCCATCTCGGCCAGTTCCCGCAGGTGGTGGGCGTTGCACAAGCCGTATAGGGCTAGGTCGTACTGGCGGTAGAGGACCAGGCCGTCGTGGATCGCGATTCCGCGGAAGCTCGGGGGAATCCCCGCGGCGTCCATCGCGACTCGGCCCCGCTTGGTGTTGAGGTGCAGCAGCGTCCAGGTGTCGGTGCAGGCGACGTGGATCTGATGCAACTTCCCGGCGACCCAGCCACCGGTCTCATCGAAGTGTGCGACGCGGGCCGCTGCGAGCTGCTCCCAGGCGATCGCCAAGAACCCGTCCAGCCGGGCCGGGTTCGGCAGCAGCAACGACAGCCACCCGGTGGAGACCGCAGCCCCGAACGCTTCCTGCAGGCATTCGGCGGCGCGTTCCACCGGCAGGTGCTGACGGCCCAGCAGATAGACCGCCAGCGCTGCCACGCCTGGGCCGTAGCAGGTCGGGGCGGTCGCCTGGCTCGGGAAGGAAGCGCGGGTTACCGCCCCGCACGCGCATTCGCATCGCTGGGCGCGGTGCTCAAACGCGATGAGGTCGCTCACCGGCAGATCCAAGACCTGACGTGCCTCCACGCCGACCACCGGTGCGTCAGCAAGATCAGCTCCGCACCCACCGCAGTCGCTCGGGGCATGGGTTTTGACCTCATCGGGCACTTCGCGAATCCGGAGCCGGAAACCCTGACCGCCCTGCTGCTTGCCTGGCCTACGGCCCGAGGCTCGGCGCAACGACTTCGGGGCCAGCTTGGCCAGCCCGTCGCTGCTCGGTGGCTTCCAGGAGTTCCTGGAGTTCCTGCCCAGCCGCGTTTCCAACTCCGCGAGCCGACCCACCAACGCCGCGATCAACGCCTCACGCTGGGCCAGCAACACCAGCAGCTGCTCCACCGAGGGAACAGGCGGCACAGCAGACACCGACAACGGATCGACCACAAGAAGCACCTACCTGCGGAGGAAGTCGCAGAACGGACAGGTGAAGCCTCCCGCAGCTCAGATCAAGATCAACGAGCCACGCCGTCGGGGACCTGAATAGTTACCTCCGAGCAGCCAATCCCGGCGCGCGGCTGCTCCCGAGTAGACAGGGTCACGTGCCAGGCGACGGGACGCAAACCCATCAGCTTCTGCCGGGACCCACTGTCTGGACAACACTCGCCTTGATCGCCACACCACGAGCACCTCCGCCCGACCACCAAAACCATTACTTATTTCTTGGCTTGTCCTCAGTCCGTTGGAAGGTGCCACGGCTGCTTCGAACCGCCCTGGGTTTGACGCAGAGGCTAGGGCCGGTCCTCGACTATCTACCCGCGGAACCGGTCGGTAGCGGGGTCAAGACCGCCGAGGGTGAGGGTGTCAGCCGTGGGGACGTGACCGGTGACGGAATTGCGGACACTGAGCGGGTCGCGACCGGGGCAGGAGGAGGCGTGGCCGTCGGTGCGCTCGTCGGCTGGTCCGTGCTGGCGGTAGTCGGTTTTGGCGCGGGTCTGGGCCTTGTGGTGCGCGCAGGCGCCGGGATGTAGACGCCGACCGGGCTGGGAGGGACCGGCGGTGGCCGTACCAGTGCGTAGGTGATGAGCGTGCCGAGGAACACCGCGGCGAGGACGAGGGTGGAGCGGCGGAAGCGCTTCATGCGATCGACGTCGGGTCGATGGTGTCCAAGACGGCCGGGATGTGCAGGCCCTCGGCGCGTAGGGCGGTCGCGATCCGCGCCCGCAGGGCCCGCCCGACTTCGAACTGCTTACCGGGCAGGGTCCGAGCGACCAGCCGGATGTTGACCTCGTCGACCGCAAGGCTCTCCACCCCCATCACCGACGGGGCGTCGAGCAGCAACGGCCGCAGGGCCTCGTCGGCGTACGCCTCGACGCCGACCTGTGTGAGCACCGCGCTGACCTTCGCGATGTCGGCGGCGGACGGCACGGGGATGTCCAGGACAGCGCGTGCCCAGTCGCGGGACAGGTTCGTCGCCTGCACGATCTGGCCGTTTGGTGTGATCACGACCTCGCCGTTGACGGTGCGGATCCTGGTGACCCGCAGGGTCACGTCCTCCACCCAGCCAGTCATCGGAGTGGCACCGACCGCTGACAGGCGCACTAAGTCACCAAAGCCGTACTGCTTTTCGGTGATGACGAAGAAGCCGGCAAGCAGGTCCTGCACCAAGCGTTGCGCCCCGAATCCCAAAGCAACTCCCGCGACAGTCGCTGGCGCAACCAGCCCCGCCAGCGGCACCCCCAGCCGGGTCAGTACGAGCAGCGCCATCACCGCGTAGATGAGGACCAGCGTCGCCCCCGTCGCTACCTGCGCCAGGGCGAGCCGGTGCTTGGCAGCCTCCGAACGCACCAGCGCGTCGGTCTCTCGTACGTTCCCGTCAATCCGGTCGGCGATCCGCGACCCGAGCCAGGACGTGACCCGTCCGAGAAGGACCGCCCCGGTGATCAGGAGCACGATCTCTAGCCCGTTTCCGCGAGCCCACGTGCTGACGTCGGTCAACGGCTGGATTGCAATGAACATGCGGCCCATCGTCCCCGACAGCCCAGATGGACCTGACGCCGGTATCGCGAACCGGCGCCGGGCCAGGACACTCTCGAGCCTGTCGAGCACCAGCGCGGTGTTGCTCCGCTTGTGCGGATCGATCCCGATCATCACCGCCCACTGCATCCGATGCGGTCAGATCCTGCCGGGCCAGGATGCGCCGGCGGTCGCGTGAAGGCAGTCCTCGACGCAGCGCAGACCTCGCTCGGTGGGCTGATCGCCGTGGGACACGGCCAGCTTGAGCTGGCCGCACTGTGCCAGCTCTTGAAGGGAGCGGCGTCGAGCTCGTGGTCGATGCCGGCCGTTTCCTTTCAAGTCGACGGCTCCCGCAAGGTTGGGCTCGGGGATGCCGAGCGCATGCTGCACAGTTCGCTGCTGACGGCAGTAGGCTCGACGTCAAGGAAGCACCACGGGTTTCACTGCCAACGAGTCGAACCGCCACAGGATCCCCGGTCCGTCGGGTCAAGCATCGGATCGGCCCGGGCGTGAACAGCTACCGAAGCGACGGGCGATGGCCAAGGCCCCGAGGGCAAGTAGCGGAATTGCGTCGAGCAGCTGCATCGTGGGAGGGAACCCTGTGGCGGCCCACCGGATCAGACAGACACCGAGTTTGATCGGCTGCGGCATGACCCTGGCGGAGTCGTTGAACGCCGCGTCACCGCGGAACAGGTACATCGGTTTTTCACGTGGTTGACGTCTCGCCATAGCAGATTTTGCGGTAGGCGGTGAGGGCGCGGTCTCCGGCGTCGGGGAGGGTGCCGGTGTATTGCTGGGTGGTGGTGATGCGTCGGTGTCCGAGGCGTTCTTGGACGACGATGATGTCGGCGCCGCCGGCGAATAGCCAGGAGGCGTGCGCTGCTCGGAGGTTGTGGAAGGTGACGGCCTGCTGGACCTTGGCGGAGTTGAAGGCCGCTGTCCAGTATTTGGTCCTGAAGTTTTGGGTCCCTGGTAACCGCTGGATTCCAGTCTGTGTCCAGGAACCGGTCGGGAACCGGATGTGCGGGGTTCGCGCTGAGCGTGGCACCGGCCGGGCAGCGGACGACGCCGACCGGTACCGGCCGAGGGCAGTTCGCGTGCTTTCCACCCCAGAGGTCGGCCGCTGGCTCCGAAAGAGTGCGAGCGGCTGCTGTAGGCGGGATCGTGCGCGGCGATGCGTGACCGGCAGGTGGGCGGGTCCGAGGTGGCTACTGGAGGAGTCGATCTCGGCGGTAGCTGACGACCCGACCGAGCTTGTGCACCTTCCCCGGGTCGAACGGCAGCTCCTCCAGCAGCGGAAGCCAGGCGTCGACGCGTTCTGCCTGGGCCTTGACGAGCTTTCGCGTGGCCTTCTCCGGGAGGCCTAGTGCGCTGCCGAGGGCAACGAAGTCCCTGCCGCCGTAGTCGCCGGACCTCCGGCCCCCCAATGACAGCGCCATGGTTGTATCGCCATACGGCTGGGAGGACGGCAGGTCGTACGCCGGTGCCGGTCGCCACTCGCCGGACGGGTCCTGCAACACCGAGAAGTTCTTAGCGTGCGCATCGCCGTTCCCCGACAGGTAGGTGAAGACCAGTTGCGCCAACAGGGTTCGGGCCGCCGGCAGTGGCGCCTGGCAGACCGCCGCCAGCGCGCCGAGGGTCTGTTCGTAGCCGGTCAGGTACTTGTCCGCCGGCGGCCGACCGAGAACCTGGCAGGCATCCTCTACGGCAAGCATCCGAGGGGGCAGGCCGCTGCCTAGCAGCACGCGGTCGAAGCGCTGGACGAGCAGCCCGCTCTGGCCGTCCCGGTCCTGGACGAGGATTGCCGAGGCAGTCTCGAGGCCGCTGAGTCTGGCTGCATGCAGGAAGCAGGCCTCGTTCTCCACCAGATGCGGGTACTCCGGTGGGGTGAGCTTGAGGATGAACCGCAGCCCGTGTTGGGTGACCGGAAGGCTGAGCATCGCCGCGGCGACCTTGTCCTGCACCCCAGGCAGGGCGGTGCGTTCTGCCTTGATGCCCAACTCGCTCATCAGGTCGCGGAAGCGCACGGCGGTGACGTCGGCGACGTTGAGTCGGGGCAGGACCTGGGCCGGCAGGGTGCCTTCGGGGACGACCTGAACGTCACCGATGGCATCGGCCCCGACAGCAAGAAGCAGCGAGAGCTCGTCGTCCGCGCTCGTCTTGACCTCCCGCCGTAGGGCGCCCAGGCGTCGACCTTCAGGCAGTAGCCCTGCGAAGTACGCCGGGAGCCCACCGCCCGGCCGGAGTATGTCAGTGGTGCTCACCGGCAAGGTCGTGGCGACGCAGGGGCGGCTGTTGTCGACCCACCATGGCAGGTATGCGAAGACGACCCCGTCAGTTGTGCGCGTCAGAGTGGCGGCCCGTTCACCTTGCTTGTAGACGTCCGCGGCTCCGACATCGCGCAGCGCGGTCAGGTCGTCCGTCATGGGAGGCGGCCGGTCTGGACCTGGTCCGTTGCGCCTGGCGTGAGTTCGAGGTGGAGGCCGAGGGCGCGGAGCAGACGCAGGAGGTTGACCAGCTGCACGGTGTCCTTGTCGTGCTCGACCTCGTGCACCAATCGCAAGCCGACGCCGGCCAGGTCGGCGAGCTCTTCCTGGGTCAGGTCGAGGGTTCGCCGGCGGACCCGCAGCGCTGCGCCCAACGAAGGGACACCCGAATCTGCGGCAGGCGACAGATCAGCACGCTTCTGGTCCACGGATCCCTCCAGCTCATGAACTTCTGCGCTCTACAGCAGAAGTATGTCGAGACTATCCGTGGACAGAGAAGGGAGCAACTGTTCATGCGTTCCAGCGCAGAGAACGAGGGACTACGGGACTACGGGCATGCGATGCCCAGTCCGGAGGGCAATGCGCGCCATGGCGCAGAACGCAGGTCGGCCCCGGCGTAGCCGGGGGCCCGATTGCCTGCGCGGGATGAGCAGCGCCCCCTACGACCGGACGAGGCTTTCGGCGCTGCGGTACGCCGTCAACGACGAGGCTGAGCATTACGTGGCCGTCATGCGGGTACCTACCGAGGAATCGGCCGGACTGCTCTGTCAGGCGCCCAGACGGGCGGGGCCGGCCGTTGCGCGGCAGTGACGGCGGCGTCGAGGGTCTTGAGCAGCTCCTCGAGCCGGCCGGGGACGAGGTACCCGCAGAGGTCCAGGGTGCGCGAGATCTAGCTGTGCCCCAGGACGAACTTGAGCTCGGCGAACTCACCGCCGGCGTGCGCGAGCAACAGGCTCGCGGCGGGTGGCGAACGTCGTGAAAGGTGGGGTCCTCTGCATAACTGCAGGTCCCGGGGGGTTCGAACGTTCCTGATAGGTAGTGGCCAGCTCGACAGGCCGCACTCGCAGCTCGTCCGCTCCCGTCCCGGTCGACATAGATGACACCACGAGCTGGTGCACGACGATATGACACGACTGTTGAGCCGGGGCGGGATCGTGGTCTTGAGCGGCGCCGGAATCTCAACTGAGTCCGACATCCCCAATTATCGCGGCGCAAGCGGGATCGCGGCTTATGGTGGTCCGGTCGGGAGAGCCGGGGAACCCGTTGGACTCTCGGTCGACAGGCCCGCCCCGGACAGCACCAGGACCCCACCGTCCGCGACCAGGTCCAGCAGGCGCTCCACCGCCTGCACAGGGAGGTCATCGTTGGGCACGTGACCATGCTGCTAGTGCCCTGCGCCCGTGGCCCGTCGTACGGTGCTGCCACACCGAGCAAGCCGGAGGGCACACCCGTGAAGGTCCCGTTAACCACCAGCGACTTCCTCGACCGGGCGGCGCTCTGCTATGGCAACCGTATGGGAGTCGTCGACGAGCCCGGGCCGCACCAGGACGGTGGGCTCGGCACGCTCACCTACGGCCAGTTCGCGGACCGGGCGGCAGCGTTCGCCGCTGGGCTGGACGAGCTCGGGATCGGCCGCGGCGAGCGCATCGCGGTGGTCAGCCACAACAGCGCCCGGCTGCTCGAGATGTTCTACGGCGTCTGCTCCTACGGCCGGGTCCTCGTCCCGATCAACTTCCGGCTCAGTGCCGCCGAGGTCACCTACATCGTCGAGCACTCCGGAGCGACGGTCCTGCTCGTCGACCCCGAGGTGGACGAGGCCCTCGCCGGGGTCACGGCCACGCACCGGTACGTGCTCGGGGCCGAGTCCGACTCCGCGCTGCTTCGACCAGGGGCCACCCCGGTGCCGTGGGAGGAGCCAAGCGAGGACGCGACAGCGACGATCAACTACACCAGCGGAACGACAGCCCGGCCCAAGGGCGTGCAGATCACGCACCGAAACATCTGGACCAACGCCGTGACCTTTGCGCTACACACGGGCGTCACCGACCGGGACGTCTACCTGCACACGCTGCCGATGTTCCACGCCAACGGCTGGGGGATGCCGTTCGGGATGACCGGCATGGGCGTCCCTCACGTGGTCATCCGCAAGATCGACGGTGCCGAGATCCTGCGTCGCGTCCAGCGTTACGGCGTGACGGTGATGTGCGCCGCCCCGGCCGTGGTCTCCAGCGTCCTTGAGGCCGCCGCGACCTGGGAGGGCGAGATCCCCGGCCGCGACACGGTCCGGGTCATCTGCGCTGGCGCCCCGCCGCCGTCGCGGACCATCGCCCGGATCGAGGAGGAGCTCGGCTGGGAGTTCACCCAGATCTACGGCCTCACCGAGACCTCGCCGCTGCTCACCGTCAACCGGCAGCGCGCCGAGGAGGACGACCTGCCGCTGGCCGAGCGGGCCCCGCGGCTGTCCAGGGCGGGGATGCCCGCGATCGGCACCCGCATCCGCATCTCCGACCAGGGCGAGGTCCTAGCTCGCAGCAACGTCGTGATGGAGGGCTACTGGGGGCAGCCAGAGGAGTCCGAGGTGGCCCTCGAGCGCGGCTGGTTCCACACCGGCGACGGCGGGACGCTGGACGACGACGGCTACCTGACGATCGCCGACCGACGCAAGGACGTGATCATCACCGGCGGTGAGAACGTCAGCTCCATCGAGGTCGAGGATTGCCTGTTCAGCCACCCAGCCGTCAACGAGGTTGCGGTGATCGGCGTCCCCAGCGAGAAGTGGGGCGAGACCATCAAGGCGCTCGTCGTCCTGTCACCCGGCGAGCAGACCACCGAGGCTGATCTCATCGCGCACTGCAAGTCCCGGCTCGCGGGCTACAAGGCCCCCACGACGGTGGAGTTCCGCGACGCCATCCCGCGGACCGCCACCGGCAAGGTCCAGAAGTTCAAGCTCCGGGAGCAGTACTGGGCCGGCCTGTCCAGGCAGGTCAACTGAGCCCGGCCCGCCGCCCCTTCGGCCGCCGCCGCGAGCTCCCCGCCGATGAGGAGTTCGCTGGGGTGGTGCGCCTCGCGGCCACCCGGGTGGGCTCGACCGTCGTGGCGTACGACGGGGAGACGGTCGTGCTGGACGGTCGGCTCACCGGGACCATCGCCCTGTCCGACCTGCGGGCAGCCTGCGACCTCGAGCCGCGCAAGAGCTGGTTGCGCGTCGTCCAGGGGGCGCTGCACGGGCTGGCCCAGTCGGTGCAGTCCGACGTCGACCTGCTCGACCTGGAGGCTGTGCGCCCGCACCTGCGCAGCCGGGTGTACGCCGTGGGGGCCTTGCTCACCGAGGACGTCGTCACGGAGCCGTTCGCTGACGGGCTCCTCGAGGCCCTGGTCGTCGAGGTGCAGGGCGCGGTCCGGACGGTCCCGGCTCCCATCGTGCTGCAGTGGCAGGTCAGCGTGCCGGGCCTGTTCGTGCAGGCCCGCCAGCAGACCCTGGACGCCGGTCTGCCCCGCCGCAACACCTTGGACCTTGACGGCGTCGAGCTCACGGCCCTGGAGTCGACCGGCCCCTTCACCGCCACCCACGTGCACTGGCTGCCGTCGTACGTCGACGTCCCACCCGCCGGGGCGCTGGTCGCCCTGCCGACCCGGCACCTGGTGCTGGTCGCACCTCTGCTCGGCCGGCAGCAGACGCTGGACGCGGCGCAGGTCATGCTCGTCAACGCCGACCGGCTCTGGCGGGAAGGCCCCGGCGGGCTGAGCCCCGACCTGTGGTGGTGGCACCCTCCCGACCTCGTGCTGCTCCCCGGTACGCCGACGTCGCTGTCACCCCCGCCCGCATTCCTCCAGGTGCTCGACGCGCTGCCCGCGTGACGGCCCCCCGCCTGCCGGCTGAACGAGGACCCGGAGGAAGTACGCCCGTCCGGGCAGGGCAGGGTGGGCGCATGACCATCGACCTCACCGCCACCCTCCCCAGCGGCGCGCCCATGCCCCTACTCGGCCTCGGCACCTGGCAGATCACCGGTGTCGACGCGACGACCGCGACGGCTGCCGCCCTGGCAAGCGGCTACCGGCACCTGGACACGGCCACCGTCTACCGCAACGAGACCGAGGTCGGTGCGGGGCTGCACCGCGGCGGTGCCGACCGGGCGGACGTCTTTGTCACCAGCAAGCTGCCGCCGGACCGGGCGGGCCGGGAGCGGGAGACACTCGCCGCGTCGCTGGCCCAGCTCGACACGTCGTACCTGGACCTCTGGCTGATCCACTGGGCCCCGGACACCGGCGCCGGGGTCGACCTGTGGACCGAGATGATCTCGGCGCAGGAGGACGGCCTGGTCCGCGACATCGGCGTCAGCAACTACACCCTGGAGCAGGTCGACGAGCTGCACCGGGAGACCGGGGTGCTGCCGGCCGTCAACCAGATCGAGTGGAGCCCGCTGCTGTTCGACCGCTCGGTCCTCGACGGCCACCGCGAGCGCGGGGTCGTGCTGGAGGGCTACAGCGCCCTCCGTGGCGGGACCCTCGACCACCCGGTCATCACGGGGATCGCGGAGCGGCTCGGGCGCACCCCAGCCCAGGTCGTCATCCGCTGGCACCTCGAGCACGGGACCGTGGTCATCCCTAAGTCGACCCGACCGGAGCGGATCGCCGCAAACGCCGACGTCGACTTCGCCCTGTCGCCCGACGACGTCGCGGCCCTGGACGCGCTCGGCGGGTCAGCCGCCGCCTAGCGGTCGGAGGTCCTCGCAGGCTGGTACGGCCGGACTGGGGGACACTGGTCGGGTGACGACCTCGCAGGCACCCCCGTCCCCGGCCGTCGACGCGCCTGCGGGCGCACGTCCAGGGACGAGCCGGCGCCGTACGGTCCTGGTGTCGGTCTTCGCGGCCATCGCGCTGTTCGGGATGCTCATCGCTGCGGTCCACAACCACCTGCTTGCACCTGTCGCCAAAACGCTGGTCGTCACGATGCAGCAGGACGCCGGCGAGAACGACCGGGTGCAGCTCAAGGCCGACTGCGGCGCCCTGCCGGGCGTCGTACTGGTCCGCGACCGGGGCAACCCCGACCCGCGCATCCAGGGCCGCTTCCCCGTGCGCTTCGACATCGGCCAGGCGAGCCTTCAACAGGAGGCGGGGCTGGAGACCTGCATCAACGCGCACAGCACGGTCCGCGGCTTCCTCGCCGAGGGCGACAACTAGCTCCGCGAGGACGCATCGGCGGATCGGGTCGGCCCGACCCGCAGCTCGAGCCACTCCAGGAAGGGTCCGAGCTCCCGCCAGGCCGCTGACAGTCGGTCCAGGGCTTCGCGGGTGTGTAGCCAGGGTGCGGGCTCCCAGGCCTGAGAGGCGACCAGGCTCTTGTGGCGGAGCAGCTCGGCCCGGGGGTGCTCGGCGTCCCAGGGCTTGGGAACGCGCACGAGCCGACTGCCGCCCACCTCCCACGCCTCCCGTCGCAGGACGGCCAGCAGGTCCGTGAGCTGCCTACCAGTCAGGTCGCTCGCGACGGCAGCCCGCAGCCGCTGCACCTGGTCGCTCGCCATCACGTACATCCCGCCGCCGACGAACAACCCGTCGGCCGACAGGGCGACATAGAGCCCACCGCCGACGGCAGCAGCGGCCTGCGTCTTGTACGGCGTCTTGTCTTTGCTGAAGCGCACGTCGCGGTACGGCCGGAACAGCTTGCCTGGCCCGAAGGCGGGCTCGAGCTCGGTCAGCAGCTCCCGGAAGGGCTCCGCGACGCACCGGTCGTAGACGTCCTTGCTGTCCGTCCAGTAGGCCTTGCTGTTGTCGGCCTCGAGCCCCTCGTAGAAGAGCTGCGCCCGCTCGGGGAAGCCCTCGAAGCTCACGGCAGGTCCAGTCGGTCGGCCCGGGTGTAGGCGTTGAAGGTGTCGCCGCGCAGGAAGCCGACCAGCGTAATGCCGGCCTCCTGCGCCAGCTCGGCCGCCAGGGAGGACGGCGCCGACACGGCCGCCAGGAAGGGGATTCCGGCCATCCAGGCCTTCTGCACCAGCTCGAAGGACGCTCGGCCGCTGACCAGCAGGACCGTTCCCGCAAGCGGCAGCCGGCCCTCCCGCAGCGCCCATCCGACGACCTTGTCGACGGCGTTGTGCCGCCCGACGTCCTCCCGCATGACGAGCAGCTCGCCCTGCGCGGTGAACAGCCCGGCAGCGTGCAGGCCACCGGTCTTATCGAAGACGCGCTGCGCGTCCCGCAGCCGCTCGGGCAGCCCTGCGAGCAGGGCCGGGCTGACAAGGACAGGGTCACCAGAGACGTCGTACGACGTGGTGGTGCGCACGTCGTCCAGGCTGGCCTTGCCGCAGACACCGCAGGCGCTCGTGGTGGCGAAGCTGCGCACGAGCGACGCGTGGACGTCGGGCACCCGCGGGTGCAGGTCGAGTTCCAGCACGTTGTAAGTGTTGGTCTCGCCGACCACGGCCCCGGCGCAGTAGCGCATAGCGAGCAGGTCCTCGGTGGTGTGCAGCACGCCCTCGGAGACCAGGAACCCAGCCGCCAGGTCCATGTCGTCACCCGGGGTGCGCATCGTGACGGTCAGCGCCCGACCGTGGACCCGCAGCTCCAGTGGTTCCTCGACCGCGAGCGTGTCAGGGCGGCTCCGTGCTGCGGCACCGTCCCACCGCACCACGGCACGCCGTACCGTCCTGCGTCCCATTCCAGGACCGTACGTCGTCGGGAGGTACGTTGCCCGCGGTGGTTGAGCAGCCGGAGGGCCGGGAAAGGAGCGCGCGTGGACCTGAAGAAGACCTTCCTCGGCTGGCCGCTCGTGCGGCAGCTCACGGGCGAGGACCCGCTAGGACGCGGCGCGGCCGTCCAGTCGCCCGCGAGCCGGGCGCTGACCCCCCGGACCACCACTGCCGACCGGGTCGTCAAGAGCATCTGCCCCTACTGCGCCGTCGGGTGCGGCCAGCAGGTCTTCGTCTCGGGCGAGAAGGTCATCCACATCGAGGGTGACCCCGACAGCCCGGTCTCGCGCGGCCGTCTCTGCCCCAAGGGCTCGGCCAGCGAGCAGTTGGTCAACAACCCGGGCCGAGTCACGAAGGTCCGCTACCGCAGGCCGTTCGGCAAGGACTGGGAGGACCTCGACCTCGACGTGGCGGTCGACATGGTCGTCGACCGGATCCTCGACACCCGTGCTCGGACCTGGGAGGACACCAACGCCGCTGGGCACACGACCCGGCGCACGCTCGGGCTGGCGAGCCTTGGGGGAGCGACCCTTGACAACGAGGAGAACTACCTCATCAAGAAGCTGTTCACGGCCCTGGGTGCCATCCAGGTCGAGAACCAGGCCCGCATATGACACTCCGCCACGGTGCCCAGTCTGGGTTCCTCGTTCGGCCGGGGTGGGGCCACCAACTTCCTGCAGGACCTGCAGCACGCTGACTGCATCGTCATCCAGGGCTCGAACATGGCCGAGTGCCACCCCGTCGGGTTCCAGTGGGTGATGGAGGCCAAGGCGCGCGGCGCCAAGATCATCCACATCGACCCTCGCTTCACGCGGACCTCGGCGGTCGCCGACACCTACGTTCCGCTGCGCGTCGGGTCCGACATCGCCTTCCTGGGCGGCATCATCCACCACATCCTGACGACCGGCTCGTGGTTTGACGAGTACGTGAAGGCCTACACCAACGCGTCTTTCCTGGTCCGCGAGGACTTTGTCGACACCGAGGAGCTCGACGGGCTCTTCTCCGGCTACGACGAGGACACGGCGACCTACGACACCTCGAGCTGGCACTACGCCGGCCAGGGGGACCGCTCGGCGAGCGCCGGCAACGCCGGTGCGGACGGAGCCGGCCACGCCGGGGGCGAGTCCATGGGGTCAGGTGGACCTGCGTTCGACCCGCGCAACATCGAGAAGGACCTGACGCTGCAGCACCCGCGGACGGTCTTTCAGGTGCTGAAGCGGCACTACGCCCGCTACACCCCCGAGATGGTCGAGCAGGTCTGCGGCGTACCGCCGGAGCTGTTCCGCGAGGTCTGCGAGGCCGTGACGGCCAACAGCGGCCGCGAGCGCACGACCGCGTGGGTCTACTCGGTGGGCTGGACCCACCACAGCGTCGGCGCGCAGTACATCCGTGGCTCGGCCATCATCCAGCTGCTGCTGGGCAACATGGGCCGCCCCGGTGGCGGGATCCTCGCCCTGCGCGGACACGCCTCCATCCAGGGCTCGACCGACATCCCGACGCTGTTCAACCTGCTGCCCGGCTACCTGCCGATGCCGCAGAGCGTCGGTCACGAGGGCTTCCAGGACTACCTGGCCTCGATCAGGAGCCCGCAGCAGAAAGGCTTCTGGGGCGCCGCGGAGTCCTATGTCGTGAGCCTGCAGAAGGCCTGGTGGGGCGAGCACGCCACCCCCGACAACGACTGGGCCTTCGACTACCTGCCCCGGATCAGCGGCGACCACGGGACCTACCAGACAGCCTTCGACATGCTTGACGACAAGGTCGAGGGCTATTTGCTGCTCGGGCAGAACCCCGCGGTCGGATCGGCCAACGGCAAGCTGCAGCGCCTCGCGATGTCGCACCTGAAGTGGCTGGTCGTGCGGGACCTGAACATGATCGAGTCGGCCACCTGGTGGAAGGACGGCCCGGAGATCGAGACGGGGGAGCTCGTCACCGAGGACATCGGCACCGAGGTCTTCTTCTTCCCCGCCGCCGCGCACACCGAGAAGTCCGGGAGCTTTACGCAGACCCACCGGATGCTGCAGTGGCACCACAAGGCCGTCGACCCGCCCGGCGACTGCCGCAGCGAGCTGGAGTTCTTCTACCTCGTCGGCAAGAAGGTCAAGGAGCGGCTCGCGAGCTCGACTCTCGAGCGCGACCTGCCCGTCCAGCACGTGACCTGGGACTACCTGGTCGACGACAGGGATGAGCCGAGCGCCGAGGCCGTCCTGCAGGAGATCAACGGTCGCCACCTCAGCGGGGACAAGGCCGGCCAGCTCCTGTCGGGATACCTGGAGATGAGGGCTGACGGGTCCACCGACGGGGGCTGCTGGATCTACAGCGGCGTCTACGCCGACGGCGTCAACCAGTCGGCCCGCCGCACGCCCGGCATCGAGCAGGACTGGGTCGCCAAAGACTGGGGCTGGGCGTGGCCGTACAACCGGCGGACGCTCTACAACCGCGCCTCGGCGGACCCGGACGGGAAGGCCTGGAGCGAGCGCAAGAAGCTCATCGAGTGGGACCATGCCGCCGGTCGCTGGACCGGCCCGGACACGCCCGACTTCCAGGTCGACAAGCCTCCGTCGTACCGGGCCCCGGAGGGGGCGACGGGTGCGGCGGCGCTGAACGGTGACGACCCGTTCGTGATGATGGCCGACGGCAAGGGGTGGCTGTTCGCCCCGAGTGGCCTAGTCGACGGACCACTCCCGGCGCACTACGAGCCGGCTGAGTCGCCGGTGCGCAACCCGCTGTACACGCAGCAGGCCAATCCGACGCGGGCGGTGTTCGCGCGGGTCGAGAACCTGCAGAACCCGTCGCCGCCTGAAGCCGGGGCGGAGGTCTTCCCCTATGTCTTCACGACCTTCCGGCTGACCGAGCACCACACGGCAGGTGGGATGAGCCGCTGGCTGTCCTACCTGTCCGAGCTGCAGCCGGAGATGTTCTGCGAGGTCTCCCCGGAGCATGCGCGGGAGCGTGGCCTGGAGCACCTCGGCTGGGCCACGATCATCACGGCCCGCACGGCGATCGAGGCACGCGTCGTGGTCACCGACCGGGTGGTACCGCTGCCGGTTGGTGGCAAGGTCGTTCACCAGGTCGGGCTGCCCTACCACTGGGGCGTCGGCAAGGATGCCCTGGTGACGGGCGACAGCGCCAACGACCTGTTCGGTCTGACCCTGGACGCCAACGTGCACATCCAGGAGTCCAAGGTGGCCTCCTGTGACATCCAGCCTGGCCGGCGTCCCCGGGGGCCTGCGTTGCTGGAGCTCGTCGCCGACTACCGGCGCCGGGCCGGTACGACGGTCGAGACCGGGAACCTGCGCCTCACGCCGGGCAGTGACCGCCCGTCCGGTCAGGACGCGCGCATCGAGGAGAAGCGTTGAGCAACAGCCTGTCCGGACCTGTCGACGCCACGGCTGACGCCGGGTGGGTCGACGCACCGCATCGCAAGGGCTTCTTCACCGACACCTCGATCTGCATCGGCTGCAAGGCCTGCGAGGTCGCGTGCAAGGAGTGGAATGCCATCCCGGCCGACGGGATGACCTTCCTGGGCTCGTCCTACGACCACTCCGGGGCCTTGGGTGCGAGCACCTGGCGGCACGTGACGTTCATCGAGCAGCCCAAGCAGCTCGGCCACCAGCAGGTGGGCCATGACGGCCTGCCGACCAGCGGACCGGTCAGCGAGCTGGTCAACGCCGCCGCCGACTCCGCGCTGTCCGGAGACCGGTCGATGCTCGGCACCGACACGACCAAGGTGGACCTCGGCATGCCGTCGATGACGCTGCCCGGCAACGATGGGACCGGGCGGCCGGAGTTCCGTTGGCTGATGGAGAGCGACGTCTGCAAGCACTGCACCCACGCTGCATGCCTGGACGTCTGCCCCACCGGGTCGTTGTTCCGCACCGAGTTCGGCACGGTCGTCGTGCAGGACGATATCTGCAACGGCTGCGGCTACTGCGTCCCCGCGTGCCCGTTCGGCGTCATCGACCGGCGGGTCGGGGAGAAGGGCGTGACGAAGAACGTCGGCATCGCCCAGAAGTGCACGCTCTGCTACGACCGCATCGGGGCCGACCTGCAGCCCGCCTGCGCGACCGCCTGCCCCACCCAGTCCATCCAGTACGGCGACCTCGACGAGCTGCGCGAGCGGGCGCAGGCCCGGGTCGAGACGCTGCAGGCCGCCGGTGTCCACGACGCGAAGCTCTACGGCGAGTCCGAGCACGACGGCATCGGTGGGCTCGGGGCCTTCTTCCTGCTGTTGGACGAGCCCGAG
>JAYTHS010000104.1:0-40854 GCA_043732345.1 Frankiales bacterium
CCTTGCTGCGCACACAAGGCATCACCGCTGTCATCCCCGAACGCGCCGACCAGCAAGGCCACCGGCTACGCCGCGGCGCAGCCGGTGGCCGGCCCGTCAGCTACGACCGCGAGCGGTACAAGGACCGCAACGTCATCGAACGGTCCTACGAACAACTCAAGCAATGGCGCGGCCTGGCCACCCGCTACGACAAGCTCGCCGTCATCTACCGCGGCGGCGCAGTCCTACGCAGCATCATCCTGTGGCTCCACAGCCCAATAGGAGACGCGCCCTAGGCCCACGCCCTGTCGCACGCGGACGGGGACGGGCCGTGCGGTGCCCGACGTCGCGAGCTGAAACGTGTGGCCGTTCGAGGCGGAAGCCTGTGGGTCGTCCCACTGCGGCCCCGTCCGTGCCCGAAAGGCCGCGCGGCGGCGAGGGCGGCCGCGCCTGCGGTCCGTCACCGCGGGTCAAGCCCGCAGGACCTTGGTCTGGCTGATCCAGCAGGTCACCAACGACCGTGTGCCCGTCGAAAATGACCTCACAGCGGGGCAGTGCTCATGTCGCTTGAGGACTACTCGTGGCTGCAGGAGTCAGCGCACCTGCTTCGCGTACCGGCCAACGCCCGCCGGCTGATCGAGAGCCTCAACCCAGGCCCAGACGGGACTCCCTGAACATGGACGGGTCCGCTGAGGCTGGTCCTCCGGACACGGTCTTACCCTGGCCGCAGGTCGACCCGCCCGCCCAGCCTTGATTCCCTGATCAAGGAGCTCGTGTCGAACGGTTACAGCCGTGGGAGTGCCCGCATCCTCGTCCCACGCGCGGCGCTCGGTGCTGACCTTCGCGATGTCCGCCTGCGAGCGGCCGGCGTGCCCGTGCACCAAGACTTTCATCCATCACGATGACCGGAAACGCTGCGCTGTAGGGCTGTTCGTAGACCGCGATCACGTCCCCCATCACAGTCAACCCCTCGGCTCCACGGGAGGCGTCATGCGCTTCTTGCGCCCGATCAGATCCTCGACCCGCCCGGCCTGCATCGTGAACGCCTTCGCGACCAGAGAGGCCGTGCTCTTCGACGTGCCGACCCGCTTGGCCACCACGCGAGGATCAGGCGCGTCGCCCTGCGACTCGTCCAACGCCAGCAACACCCTGGCCCTAGTGATCATCCGGGCTGGATGGCTCCCCGACGAGACCAGCTTGGTGAGCTCTAGCCGGTCGTTCGCTGTCAAGCAGACCAACTCCAAGAAACGAGGCACGATCTCACTCGTGTCAAAATATCGAACAAGAAAGCGAGCACCACATACCCATTGAAGTAAAGACAACAGGCCACTGGTGAGCTGGATGAGCTCTGGCACCGGCTTGTTTTGCCGGCACTTCCTGCCGAGGTTAAGTAGGTCCACTCACGACGCCGGGCCCGTTCCTCGACACGCTGGAAGCATGATCACCTCTATCCGCTGCCCCGACTGCTCCGCGCCGCTGACCGGGGCCCTGAGCTGCGCCGGCTGCGGGCTGCCGCTCACCGGGCCGAACGCTGCCCGCCTGTGGCAGGTCGACCAGGAGCTGGCGTCTCTCACCGGGCGGCGGGACGTGCTGCTGACCGAACGTCTCGGGCTGCTCGGGCTGCTTCGGGGTCAACCCGCGCCGGCGCCCGCACCCAGCCTCCCGCAGCACCCGCTCCCGGCCGGCAGTGAAGCGTCCCCGCGACAGGTGCAGAACGTGCTGCTCAGCCTCGGGGCGCTGCTGCTCGCCGGCGCGGGCGTCGTGTTCACCGCGGTGACCTACCGCAACCTCGGCGTGGTCGGCCGGGCACTGATCCTGCTGACGCTCACCGTGGCCGCGGGGTACGCCCCGGTGCGCTTGAGGGCGCGTGGGCTCGACGCGTCCGCCGAGGCCGTCGGGGCCGTCACGCTCGCACTCGCCGCCCTCGATGCCGTGGCGCTGCGCCGAGCCGGCGTTGCCGCCTCGACCGACAGCAGCTCCTACGCGGCAGTCGCCACCACAGTCCTGGCCGCCCTCACCGCCGGGTACGCCGCAATCGTGCCGCTGCGGCTGGCCCGGCTGGCCGCGATCGGGCTGGCCCAGCTGCCGGTACTCCTGCTCCTGCAGCGGACCGGCGCCTCCGCGGCCGTCGCCGGCGGCGTGCTCGCCGCGCTGGCGGCTGTTGACCTGGCCGCGGCCGACTTGCTGCGCGGCGCCGTCCTTGTCAACCGGACCGACAACCACGAACCCAGCGCGGCCGACCGGGTGCGCGATGATCTTCGGCGGACCGCCGCCACCTGCGGTGCTGGTGTCCTCGGGTTGGCGCTTGCCCTCTCGGTCGTCGGGGCGGAGCTGGGCGACCAGGCCGCGGCCGCCGGCCTGCTCGCGATCGCCGCGGTGGTCGCCGGGCTCGCCGTGCGCGTCCGGCCGGCAGCCGCAGGGGTCGTCCCGCTGCTCGCCGCTGCGGCCACGGTGCTGTTCCAGCCGACGGTCACCGAACGGCAACTGCCCCTGGTGCCCGCCGCGGTGGCGCTGCTCGGCCTGCTCGTCGTGGGTCTGCTCCCCCGGTGGGGCCGCACCGCGGCCGTTGTCGGGGCGCTGCTGACCGTCCTCGCCCCGGTCGTGGCCGAGCGCACGCCGATCCTGACCGCCCTCGCCGGGCCGGCCAGCTGGCTCGCGACCCCCTGGACCCTTGCTTCGGGAGCGACAGCCCGCCAGGCCGTCTCTATTCACGGGGCGTGGACGGGCACCCTCGCCACCCTCGTCGTCATCGTGATCGCGGCGGCCTGCGCGGTCACCTCCGGCCGGCTGATCGACCGGCTGCGGGAGGCGCTGTTGCCGGCCGGCGCGCTCACTGCCGTGGCGGTGCTGCTGCTGCCGCTGAGCCTCGGCACGTCGTACGAACTGGGGCTGGTGCTGCTGCTGGTCGTTTCGGTGGGGCTCGCCGGTGCGGGCCTGTCCGTCGGTCGGGAGGTCGGTACGGCGCTGGCACTCACCGGCGGCGCGACTGGGCTGCTCGCGGTCCTCTGGTCGACGGCCGACCAGGGCGCGACCCTCGTGGTGCTCCCGGTCGCTGCCCTCATCGCAGCCGGTCTGGCCGTCCGCGCGCAGTACGTCGCGGCGGTGGCGGCCCTGCTGGTCGGCGCCGAGCTTGCCGCCGTGGGCGCCGCCCAGGGCCTGGCAGCCGAGCAGGTCGGTGGCCTGCTGCTCGTCGCGGTCGCGGGCTGCCTCGGGGCGTCCCTCATCGTCCGGCGGCTGCCCCTTGAGGTGGCCGCCGGCGCCCTGGCGGTCGTCGCGGTGTTGCTCACGACCGCCGACCCCGGCTGGCTGTCCTGGTCGCTCGCGGCTATCGGCCTTGGCTGTCTCGCCCTCGCCGTTCGCCCCGATCGTCGGCAGGTCGCGCTCGCCGGTGGGTTGCTGCTGTCGGCATCGAGCTGGGTCCGGCTGGCCGATGCGCACGTCACGGCCCCAGAGCCCTACGTCCTGCCGCTTGCGGTCGCGGCGCTGATGCTCGGCTACCTACGCCTCCGCTCACAGCCGGGGGTCGGCTCAGTCCCGGCGTACGGGCCGGGGCTCTCACTGCTGCTCATGCCGTCACTGCTGGCGTCGCTGTCCGGTCCGCCGACGAGGGGCCTGCTCCTGCTGCCCGTCGCTGCGCTGGTCGTGGTCCTGGGCCGCGGCCTTCGCGCCCCCCTGCTGCTCGGCGCCGGCGTGCTGATCATCGATGCGCTCAACCTGCTGCTGCCCTACGCAAGCTCGGTGCCGCGCTGGACCCTGCTTGCCGCCGTCGGCACGGCCCTCGTCGTGCTGGGCGCGACCTACGAGCAGCGCCGCAGCGATCTCGACCGGCTGCGCACCAGGTTCGCCGCGATGGGGTAGGCAGGCCGCATGACGACCAAGATCCAGCGGCTGCTCCACCTCGCCGCCTGGGCGATCGTCGCTCTGTCGAACAACCAGGCCCGCGCGGCCTGGGATGTCGCGAGGTTCCTGCAGGGTCACGGCAAGCGGGTCGTCCCGGTGCACCCAAGCTCGCCGTTCGTCTACGGCGAGCAGGGCGACGCCACGCTGGCCGAGATCCCCTTCCCTATCGACGTTGCCGATTTCTTCGTGCGTTCGTGGCTGATCGGTCCGCTCGTCGACCAGGCCCGTCGTGATGGACACCTGCCCCAAGCTGGAGTGGGCCAGCTCAGGGCCCCGCTCACCGAGCCTGGAGCGTGTCGTCCTTGGCCCGGGCAGCGTTTGCAAGCGCCACCTGGAACGCCGTCATCGCGGCCCACGGACCCGGGTCAGCGACGGCGAGGACGCACATTGCCAGCAGCCCGGAGTTGCGCGCCCCACCGATCGAGAAGGTGGTGACCGGCACCCCCCGGGTGACCCCAGGGTTGGCCTGTGCTCCCTGGTGTGCGCTCACGGCCTCGTGGAAGGCCACCGTCTGATCGGGGCGTTCGACCGTGAACTGACCCGTCAGCAGGTCGATGAAGCCGACCTTCTCACCGGTGCCCGTCTTGACGTACAGCCTGTCCTTGCCGTACCTCGTCCAACGCTTCACAACGAGACCCGCCTCCATGCCTGACGTCTTGGCCAGCGACGCCGTTGAGGTTGAGCCGGAACGACCCGCGGCCGAAAAGGAAGCGCTGGGCATGCTCGTCGCACTCCCCCATATCTACGCAGCCCACCGGAACGAGCCCCGCACAGGCGTGTGCTGGCCCTTCACGTTTCCCCTCGGACACGCAGACAGGGCAGGACGCGTCCCTGGCACCTGCGGGACCACCACCCCCGACGGCGCGGCTAGTCACTTTGGAGGGTGCGAAACCCGCCCGTGACGGCCGGTGCCCTCGGCGTGGCACAGGTTGGTGCGTAGACCAGCCAGCGTGAGACGTCGAGCGCGACGACGCGCCTCGTACTCGGCTTCGTGCGTGAGTTCCAAGGGCGACGCGGGGGTCGCCCAGGTGCTCGCCCGCGCCGCGCTGCCCGAGACGCTCGAGCAGCTCGAGAGCGAGAGCCACTGGGTCAGCTACGACGCGCGGATCGCACTGTTCCAGGCCGCCGTCGAGGTCCTGGGCAACCGCCGGTCGATGTTCAACATCGGTGCGTCGGTGATGCAGCAGTCGGTGAGCCCGTCCCTGGTGCTGCTGCTGCGCACGCTCGGGTCACCCACGCAGGTCTTCCGTTCGCTACCGCGTGCCGTCTCGAAGTTCTCAACCACGTCGGCCATGCGGGTCATCCAGGGCGGCAGGACGCACGCGACGATTCGTTACCAGCTGCACGACGGCTACCTGCATTCACGGCTGGACTGCGAGTATGCGCAGGGGCTGTTCACCGTCGTACCTCAGCTGTTCGGGCTGCCGGCCGCGAAGGTCGTCCCCGACGAGTGGGAGTCCGATGGCGCTGAGGCGTACCCACACCACGTCGCCTGGGCACGGCGCTCGCGCTAGGGCGGCGCCGGGCCGAGGCCGCGACGGACGGGGCGGAGCTGACGGCCCTGCGCGCGCAGCTGCACGAGCTGCAGTCCGCCGTCTCCGACCTGGTCAGCGGTGACAGCCTGGATGACGTTGCTGCGGCGGATCGCCGAGCACGCTGCGGGTGCGGTCCTCGCTTAGGGCTACCTTCTTGCGGTCGAGTTGCCCTATGACGGGCCACCGCTGGTTCAGTCGTTCGGTGTCGACCCCGGTCGCGCGGCAACGCTGGCCGCAGAGCTGCTGGCGGGTGCCGACCTCGGCGGGTCGGCGGTCGTCGTCGACGTCGCCTCCAGCCGCTGCCACCACCATGGCTGGCTGGCTGCACTGCACCCGCGGGGTCAGCGCGGTCTAGCCGATGAGAGCCGCCTGCTGACGGCGTACGCCGGGCATGCAGCCGCGGCCCTGCACATGGTCATCGCCTTAAAGGACAGCCGCCGCGGTGAGCATCGGGCGGAGACGCTGCTCGCGCTGTCGCACCAGTTGGCGCGCACCGATGACATGAACGCGGTCGCCGACCTGGTCGCCGCCGCCTTGCCCAAGGTCGTGGGCTTCTGGGTCGCCAGCGTCTTGCTCTGGGACCCGTCGAGCGGGGAGCTCTGCAGTGCCGCGAGTGAGGGCTTGACCGTCGCGGGGCGGGCAGCGCTGCTGGCGACCCGCCTGGCACCGCACGACAACCCCGAGGTGGCGTAGATGCTGGCCCGGCTCGAACCCGTGCTGCTCGTCGTCGACGAGGTCGGGCCGGTCCTGCGCGAGCTGCTGATGTGGACGGAGGTCAACAACGTGCTCGTCGTACCGCTTCTGGTGGGCGGCGAGCTGCTCGGCGTCGCCACGGCCAGCTGGCCCAGCGACGCGCCTCCGCGTGAGGACAGGGCCGAGCTGAGGCTCCGGCTGCGCGGCGTGGCAGACCAAGCCGCGGCGGCGTTGCAGAACGCCCAGCTGGTGACGGCCATCCGGCACCAGGCACTGCACGACGCGCTCAGCGGGCTGCCGAACCGGGTGCTGTTCACCGACCGGCTCGAGCAGGCGCTGCGGGCCCGGCACCGCCACGGCCAGGTGGGGGTTCTCTTCTGCGACCTCGACAAGTTCATGCAGGTCAACGACGTCCTCGGGCACGCGGCCGGTGACCAGCTGCTGCGGCAGGTGGCGGGACGGCTCAGGACCGTCGTACGTGACGGTGACAGCGTCGCTCGGCTGAGCGGTGACGAGTTCGCGGTGCTCCTGCCCGAGGTGTCCGACATCCAGGCTGCGGTCGCCGTGGCGTCCCGCGTCACCGGCTGCTTCGACCGGCCCTTTCGCATCGAAGGCCGGGACCTGCGCGTCACGATCAGCGTCGGAGTCGCCGTGCACGGGGGCGCCGACGGTCGCGTCGACCGGTTGCTGCGTGCCACAGACTGCGCGATGTACGACGCGAAGCAGCGCGGTCCCAACCAGATCGCGACGATGGCGAACAAGCCCTCCAGCACTGCGGACACGTCGTTGGACGCCGAGCTGGCCGACGCCATCTTCGGTGGCGAGCTGCGGCTGCTGCTCCAGCCGATCGTGGACATCCGCGACGGTCATGTGGTCGGGTCGGAGGCGCTGGTCCGGTGGCAGCACCCGCGGCTTGGGTACCTGTCCCCTGCCACGTTCCTGCCGGTCGCCCAGGAGAGCAACCTGGTCGTCGAGCTGGACCTGTGGGTCCTGCGCGAGGCCTGCCGTCGGCTGGCTGCGCAACCGGTCGACGCGCAGGGCCGCCCCCTCACGATCGCGGTCAACCTGTCTGGACGCACGCTGCAGGACGGGGCGCTGATCTCACGGGTTCGTGACGTGCTGCACGAGGCGCAGATTCCAGCGGGCCAGCTGGAGCTGGAGGTCGTGGAGAGCCGGACGCTGGTGGACCTGCCCGGCCTCGCTGAGCGGTTGACCTCACTGAGCGGTTGACCTCGCTGCGGCGGCTGGGCGTCCGGATTGCACTGGACGACTTCGGCACCGGATTCTCGACCCTCACCTGGCTGCAGCGGCTGCCTGTCGACCGCATCAAGGTGGACCGCTCGTTCACGGCGACCATCGATCGCGACCTGACGTCGGCCGCGCTCGTCCGGGGCGTCATGGCTCTCGCTGAACAGCTGGGGCTCGAGGTTGTCGCAGAAGGCGTCAAGACCGAAGCTGAGCTCGCCGGCCTGCGCGCGGCCGGCTGCCACCTTATGCAGGGCTACCTGTTCGGGGCCCCGGCGCCCGCCAAGGAGGAGCCTGGTCGCGTCGGTGCGAGCCGCGTCGAAGCTGCGCTCGCAGAGGCGTGGGCAGACCGACCCTCACCTGCGGTGGGCTCGGGTGTCCAGTTCCCCACCCCCGCTGCCTTGCAGCCCTGACACGAGTGCCTGGCGTGGGACGTCACGGAGCCGGCCGCCCGAGCATCGACGAGACGCTGGACGTCCTGGTCGTTGCGACGAGCCCGACCTGGCCGACGACGACGGGCGTCACTCGCGGATCTCAAGGGTGCAGCACTTAGCGCCGCCGCCGGCCTTGAGCAGCTCGGACAGGTCGATGCTGATCGGGGTGTAGCCGCGGTCGTGCAGCGCCTGGGTGAGCTCGACGGCAGCCGAGGCGAGCACCACGTTGCGTCCGTCCGAGACCGCGTTGAGCCCCAGCACGGCAGCGTCCTGGGCGCTCGCGAGCACCGCATCGGGGAACATTCGCCGGAGCACCTCGCGGCTGCCCTCGCTGAACGCGCCGGGGTAGTAGGCGACGTTGCTGTCGTCGAGCACCGCGAGGGCCGTGTCCAGGTGGTAGTAGCGCGGGTCGACCAGCGTCAGGCTGATGACCGGCAGGCCGAACAGCTCCTGCACCTCGGCGTGCGCGCCGGGGTCCGTGCGGAACCCGGTGCCGGCCAGGATCACGCCGCCGACCACGAGGAAGTCGCCCTCGCCCTCGTTGACGTGCACTGCTTCCACGGTGTCCTTAAGGCCGGCCGCTGCCAGCCAGGCCACGTACGCCGGGCCCTCGGGCTGGCGCTCGGCGTAGGCGAAACGGGCCCCCAGTGCCCGGCCCTCCACGACCAGGCCGCCGTTCGCGGCGAAGACCATGTCGGGCAGCCCCGGCTCCGGGTGGATCAGCTCGACCACATGGCCGAGGTCGAGGTAGGTCTGGCGCAGCGCCCCCCACTGGGCCAGCGCGCGGTCGCGGTCGACGACCCCGGTCGGGTCCATCCACGGGTTGATGGCGTAGCTGACCTCAAAGTGCTCGGGTGCACACATCAGATACCTGCGTGGGCGGCCCGTGCGGGCAGCACGGGAGGCGGAGACGAGGACGGTCACGCGGACTCCGAGTCGGTAAGGGCCCGTCAGGCTCCGCGGCCGCGGACTCTTCTGCTGGCTCGCCGAACGCTAGGGTCGGAGGATTGCGCAAGCAATCGCTGTCTGTTGCGTGACCGCACCCGATCTCTTGCGTCATGCGATGCACATCGACGATCCGTTGCAGACCGGAGGATCCTGCGTGGACAGCATCGACCAGCAGGTCATCAGCGTCCTGCTCCGCGACGGCCGAGCCACCTACGCCGAGATCGGTGGCATCGTCGGCCTGTCGGCCCCGGCCGTCAAGCGCCGCGTGGACCGGCTGCTGGAGTCCGGCGCAATCAAGGGCTTCAGCGCCGTGGTCGATCCGCAGGCCCTGGGATGGACCACCGAGGCGTACGTCGAGGTGTACTGCAAGGGCACCGTCGCGCCGCAGGAGCTGCGCCGAAGCCTGGACAGTGTCCCCGAGGTGGTCGGCGCCTGCACAGTGACCGGCGCCGCCGACGCCCTGCTGCACATGCTGGCCGCCGACGTCGGCCGCCTCGAAAAGGCGATCGAGCGAGTGCGAGACAATCCCCATGTCGACCACACCCAGAGCGTCATCGTGCTGTCACGCCTGCTCGACCGGCCCCGCTCCTGAGCCGCACCGCGCCCGATGGCGAGGGACCGGTTCGATGCCCAGCTCGCGGATACCGCCGGTGGTCCCGGATCCGCCCCTCAGACCCCGGCGGGAGAGCGGGTCGACCCTGCCGTAGCGAGCCGTGGTGCCGCTCCTGCCGGTGCCCGAGTCGCCCATCAGGCAGGTCGGCTCGCCCTTGCTGTCCCACGCGCAGGCAGCGAGCTGGGCGATGGCGGCCCGGTCATGGAGCCGGGACGAGGGGCTCCCAGCCGGGTGCGAACCACGGCCAGGGCAGGGCCGCCTCCCACCGCTCGGCGAGGTCCAGCAGCAGGTCGTCGCGGAAGCGGGGGCCGGTGAGCTGCAGCCCGAACGGCAGCCCGCCGGGGAGCAACCCGGCCGGCACGGACACGGCGGGGTGGCCGGTGATGTTCTGCAGGCAGGTGTTGAGGGCGTCCTCCGGTGTACCCGCCTCGTCGGCCCCGAGCATCCGTCCGTCCGCATGCTGGGCAGCCATGCCCAGGGTCGGCGTCACCAGGACCCCGTCGTCACCGAGCAGCAGATCCAGGTGGCGGACGTGTTCGAAGCGACGCCGCCGGGCGTCGACGTAGTCCCTGAGCGGGGTCTGCAGACCGGCCCGCATCTGGGCGAGCAGCACGGGGTCAAAGTCCGCCGCCCGGTCAGTCAGGACCTGCTCGCCGATCTGGTGCGCCTGCTCGGTGCAGCAGATCGTGTACCAGTCGTGGTCGGCGTTGCCGGCCGGGGTCACCTGGCTCGGCGTGACCCGCTCGACCTCGAGCCCCAGCACGCTGTCGAGGACCTGCAGGGCCGCGGTGAAAGCCGCCTCCAGGGCTGGGTCCAGCGGTCCCCAGTCGCTGGTGCGCGGCGAGGCGAGGGCGCGCGTGAGCCGACCGGGCGGGCCGGGCTCCCAGCGCGGCAGGGCGCTGGGGTCCCCCACCGCCGGTCCCCGTTGCAGGCCGAGCAGCAGCCGTACGTCGGACACGCTGTGCCCCATCGGACCGTCCGTCGACAGGTCCATCCACGACGGCACCGGGGACCGCCCGATGATGCCGTTCGTGGGCTTGAGCCCAACGAGGCCGCAGAACGCGGCGGGGATCCGCGCCGAGCCACCCCCGTCGGTCGCCGTGGCCAGCGGGACCATGCCTGCCGACAGCGCCGCCGCCGAGCCGCCGCTGGACCCGCCGGGCGACAGCTGCAGGTCCCAGGGGTTGCGGGTCGGGCCGTACAGCCGGTTCGCGGTGTAGGCCTCGAAGGCGCACTCCGGCAGGTTGGTCTTGCCGATGACGATGGCGCCAGCGGCCCGCAGGCGGCCCGGGACCAGGCCGTCATGGGCCGCCGGGGGCGAGTCGGCGTAGACGAGCGAGCCCTGCGTCGTGACCATGCCGGCGACATCCTCGAGGTCCTTCACCAGAAGTGGCACGCCCGCAAGCGGACCGACGTCCTGGCCGTCGGCCAGCCGCCGGTCCTGCTCGGCCGCCTCCTGCAGGGCAAGGTCACCCCGCAGCGCCACGACGGCTCCAAGGGCGGGGTTGCCCGCCTCGACGAGCCGCAGCGAACGCTCGACCAGCTCGACGCAGGACGCCTCGCGCTCCCGGACCAGCCGGGCAACCTCGGCGATCACCTCAGGACGTGGTTCCGGCGAGCAGCTCCTGGGCCTCCGCCTGCTCCACCAGCGTCTCGGCCTCGACGTCGATCGAGCGACCGAAGACGTAGTACAGGATCCCTGCCACGGGCAGCCCGATGAACAGCGAGATGTCCGCGCCGTTCAGGGCCTTGGCGGCAAAGCCGGTGAACAGCCCGGTGCTGAAGAACGGCACCATCGCCAGGAAACCCAGCGTGTACGCCGTGATCCCGCGCCAGCCCCACCGGCCGTACATCCCGCGGGGCTTGAAGATCTCCGCGATCGCGTAGTGACCCCGTCGCACGATGAAGTAGTCGACCAGGTTCACTGCGGTCCAGGGGACGAAGAAGTACAGGATGAGCAGCAGGAAGTTGTTGAAGTTGGTGAGGAAGTTGGCGTTCGCCAGCAGCGCGCCCACCAGCGACAGCACAGCGGTCAGCAGCACGGTGACCACACGCACCCCGAGTCCTGGCTTCAGCGGATGGAGCGAGTCGATCGCGCTGATGAGGGTCAACGACCCGCCGTACATGTTGATGGCCATGACCGAGATCAGCCCCACGGCGGAGAAGATCAGCACGACGGCCCCGAAGCCGCTGAGGATCCCGTCGCCGGCCTTGTTGATGGCCGCCACGGCATCGAAGACGTCGCCGGTCTTGACGGCGGCAGCCAGGACGGTCCCGAGGCACATCAGCCAGATCGCCCCGAGCGCCGACCCCCAGTAGGTCCACTGGAACGTCTTGCGCACTGTCACGTCCGGGGGCAGGTAGCGGGAGTAGTCCGAGACGTACGGCGCCCAGCTGATCTGGTAGCCGGCGACGACTCCGAACTGGGCCAGGAACGGCGTCCAGTGGAAGTCCGACAGGCTCAACGCGCCAGCCGGGAAATGCAGCGTCGCCAGCACCCCGACCGTGAAGATCCCGAAGATGAGCACGAAGCCGGCGGCGAGGTAGCGCTCGAAGCGGTGGATCAGGTCGTAGCCAAACAGTGCCACGACCAGCGCCACGATGGTGACCACCACGAACCAGAGCTTGTCGCTGCCGTGCACGGTCGTGTGCAGAGCCTGGCCGGCCAGGATGCTGTTGAAGATGTTGAAGCCGAAGTACTGCAGGTAGACGAACAGCCAGATCAGCAACGCCCCGACGTAGCCGAACTGCGGCCGCGACTGGATCATCTGCGGCAGCCCGAGCTGTGGCCCCTGGGCCGAGTGGAAGGCCATGAAAAACGTCCCGACCAGGGCGCCGAGGATGATGGAGATAAGCGACCACACCAGGTTTCCACCGGTCGTGATGCTGATCAGACCTACGGCCAGGGTCGCGATCTGGGCGTTGCTCATGAACCACAGCGGGCCCAGGTGCCAGAGCTTGCCGTGCCGCTCGCTCAGGGGCACATAGTCGATCGAGCGGACCTCGATCCCCCCGACCTTCGGGGCGTTGGAGGTTTCGGCCGTCATGTCTGTCTCCTCGGAGCTGTGGCGGGGGTCAGGGGCTGCGGGGTCAGGGGCTGCGGGGTCAGGGGTTGCGGGGTCAGGAGCTGAGCGCGACATCGAGCGGGACGCGCTCCCGGCCGAGGGCCTCGGCGACAGGACCGTAGACCAGGTGGCCGTCCCAGGTGTTGAGCCCCAGGGCAAAGCCCTGGTCGACCCGCAGCGCCTCACGCCAGCCCCGGTCGGCAAGCTCGACGACGTACGGCAGCGTGACGTTGGTCAAGGCGTAGGTGGAGGTGTTGGGGACCGCACCCGGCATGTTCGCCACGCAGTAGAAGACGGAGTCGTGCACCCGGAACGTCGGGTCGTCGTGCGTGGTCGGGCGGGAGTCCTCGAAGCAGCCACCCTGGTCGATGCTGATATCGACCAGGACGCTGCCGGGCCGCATGCGCGAGACCAGCTCGTTCGACACCAGCGTCGGCGCCTTGGCGCCGGCCACCAGCACCGCGCCGATGACGAGGTCCGCCTCAAGGACGGCCCGCTCCACCTCATAGGAGTTGGAGGTCACCGTGGACATGTGGCCCTGGTAGATCCGGTCGACCTCGCGCAGGCGAGCGACGTTGCGGTCGAGCAGCGTCACCTGGGCCTGCATGCCGAGCGCGATGGCGGCGGCGTTCAGGCCGGACACCCCCGCCCCGATGACGACGACCTTGCCAGCGTGCACCCCTGAGACGCCTCCCAGGAGCACCCCTCGGCCACCCTGGGCGCGCAGCAACGCCTGCGCCCCGACCTGCGGGGCCAGCCGTCCGGCGACCTCCGACATCGGTGCCAGCAGGGGCAGGGAGTGGTCCGGGAGTTCGACGGTCTCGTAGGCGATGCCGGTGACCTTGCGATCGAGCAGCGCCTCCGCGCAGCTGCGACCGGCCGCCAGGTGGAGGTAGGTGAACAGGACCTGGCCCGGCTGCATGCGGCCGAACTCCTCCGCGACCGGCTCCTTGACCTTGAGCACCAGCTCGGCGCCGGCCCAGACCTCGTCGGCCGAGGCCTGCACCGTGGCGCCGGCAGCGGCGAACTCCTCGTCGGTGATCGAGGAGCCCAGGCCCGACCCGGCCTCGACGGTCACGTCGTGGCCGTGTCGGACCAGCTCCTGGACGCCCGCCGGGGTGAGCGCAACGCGGTACTCGCGGTTTTTGACCTCCTTGGGGACACCGATCCTCACGGGCGCGACCGCCGTCCGGGGGTGAGGGGCAGGAAGCGATTGCTCATGTCAGGGCTGCCTTCATGGTCGAGACGACCAGGTCGAGGTCCTCGTCGTGGATGACAAGGGGTGGGCAGATCGCCAGGGTCGACGGCGCGATAGGACGCACGACGACACCGTCGTCGAGCATCCGGTCGCGCACGGCGACCGGGTCGAGCCCGTCCGGCAGGCTCACGCCCCACAGGGCGCCGACCCCCCGGACGTCGGCGAGCAGTCCGTCATCGCGCAGCGCGCCCAGTCCCTGCGAGAGCCGGTCGCCGATGGCGGTCGCCCGGTCCGTCAGCCCCTCCCGCTCGGTGATGTCCAGGCAGACCAGCGCGGCGGCACACGCCGCGGCGTGACCGGAGTAGGTGTACCCGTGCCGCAGGATGAACGTCGGGTCGGCGCTCAGCGCCTCGTGGACAGCGGGTCCCACGAGCACGCCACCAATCGGGACGTAGCCACTGCTGACCCCCTTGGCGAACGTGGTGAGGTCGGCGCGGACTCCGTAGTGGGCGCCCGCGAACATCGAGCCCAGCCGACCGAAGCCGCAGATGACCTCGTCGAAAACGAGGTGGGCTCCGTGCTCGTCGCACAGGGCCCGCAGTCCCTCGAGGTAGCCGGGCGCCGGCGGCCAGACACCACCTGCGCCGATGACAGGCTCAGCGAAGACCGCCGCCACCTGTCCAGGTCGGTCCTCGAACACCTGGCGGACCCCGTCGAGATCGTCCTTATCGACCTGGATGACGTCGGCCATGCCGGCACCGAAGCCCTGCCGGTTCAGCGGCAGTCCGGTCAGGGCCATCGCGCCGTACGTCACCCCGTGGTAGCTGGGGCGGCGGCTGATGACGACCGTCCGCTCCGGGTGGCCGGCCTGGGTGTGCGCGGCCCGGCTGAGCTTGAGCGCGGTGTCGATGGCCTCCGAGCCGCCGCTGGTCAGGAACACCCGGCTGTCCGGCACGGGCGCGAGCGCGACCAGGCGCTCGGCCAGCTCCTCGGCGCGCGGGTTCACGAACCGCTCGAACAGGTGGTAGTTCTCCAGCTGCTCGATCTGTGCCGACACGGCCCGTGCGATCTCGGTACGACCGTGACCGACGTTGCAGTACCAGAGGGAGGCCATGGCGTCGACGTAACGACGTCCGCGGTCGTCGAACACCAGGGCGCCCTCACCGCGCACGATGCGGGTGAACGACCCGGAGCCCGCGGCCGGCTTTGCGAAGGGGTGGAGCAGCGGTCCGGGACGGAAGGGGTCCCCCGGCCCAGGCACATTGTGCAGGGCGGTGGGGTGCGGGGTCGTGGGGTGCGGGGTCGACGGCTGCGCACCGGATGTGGTGCGCGCGACGGGCGCTGTCGTGGTCATGAGGTTCTCCTCGGGGTCGGGTGTGGGTGTCAGGGACGCACGGTCGCCAGCGGTGCGCCGGACCGGGCGTCTTGGCGAACGTTCTCCTTCGGGCGAAGGATCAGCAGGTAGAGCAGGCCGGCCACGAACACGATGGCCACCGACAGTGGCACCAGCCAGTGGTCGAAGAAGTTGGTGCCCGTGCCGCCCTTGATGGACAGGATGACGATCGCGGCCACGCCGTACACCAGGGCGAGGACGTTCACGGTCCAGCCCCAGCGGCCGAGGGTGAACGCACCGGCGGGCTTCCACCCGCGGGCCCGCCCGATGAGTGAGCTGAGCACCACGCTCTGGAAGCCGACGTAGATACCGACGGAGGCAAACGTGATGATCTTGGTGACGGTCGCGGACGGGAGCAGCGTGATCAGGGCCGGGATGACGGTCGCCACGGCGATGGCGCCGATCGGCATGTGCAGCCGGGGGTGCAGCGTCGACAGCGCCCGGGAGCCCACGATCATCCCGTCGCGGGCGTAGCTGTAGACCAGTCGAGCGGTCGCGCCCTGGATCGCGACGGTGCAGGAGACGAAGCCGATGACGATGAGCGCCAGGACGAACTTTGTCGCGGTGGCGCCGAGTGCGTCGTTGAGCACCGTGCCGATGGGGTCAGCGTCCTTGCCGCTGACCACCGCCCCGAGGTCCTTCACGGACAGCAGCAGTCCGAGCGAGAGCAGGACGGTCGCGAACGCCCCGACGGCCATCGTCAGGATCATTGCGCGGGGGATCTTGCGCGAAGGGTCCTTGACCTCCTCGGCGATGTCACCGCACGCCTCGAAGCCGTAGAAGATGAACACCGCGAACAGCGCCGCACCGAGAAACGCGCTCGTGTAGTGGCCGGGAGTGCCTGCGCCGAAGGTCTTCCCGAGCACACCCAGGCCGTGGTGCCGCTCGAACAGCAGCAGGTACAGCCCCAGGCCGGCCGTGCCCAGCACCTCGGCGACGAGCCCGACGGTCGCGATCAGCGCCAAGCGCCGTACGCCGGCGAGGTTGACCAGGCCCCCGAACACGATGGCCAGGACGGCAGTCACCAGGGTGGTCCCGGTCGTTGGTCGGTAGCCGAACAACGGGCCGGCGTACGTCGAGATCGGGAAGGCAATGGCGGCGACCGTGATGAGCAGCGCCCAGGTGTACATCCAGCCGGCAAGCCAGGCGTAGCGCGAGCCGACGAGCCGCTTGGCCCACTGGTAGATGCCGCCGGCCAGCGGGTACTGCGAGGACACCTCGGCAAAGACCAGGAGCACCAGGCTCTGGCCCAGGACAACGATCGGCACCGACCACAGGAACGCCGGCCCGCCGGCGGCCAGGCCGAAGGCGAACAGCGAGTAGACGCCGACCAGCGGCGAGAGGTAGGTGAAGCCGACGGAGAAGTTCTGCCACAGGCCCAGGGCCCGGGTCAGCTGCTGGTTGTAGCCCAGGGCCGCGAGCTGGGCCGAGTCCGCGGCGTCCTGCTCGGACGCGGACACCGACGGCGCAGTGGAGCGCGTAGGGACGGACATGTGTTCTCCAGGGTCAGAGTCGGCACGGGCGCCGCGCGGTCGTGCAGGGGATCACGCGTTCAAGTGGGTCAGGTCGTGCACGAACTCATCCGCGCGCACCGGTGCCGACGCGTAGGCCTCACCGATCGTCGGGTCAGCCACCTCGCTGGACCTGCTGAACGAGGCCTCGCGGCGCGCACCGTCCACGTCGTTCTGCAAGACCTCGAGCAAGGGTTTCCTCCGGGGTCGTTCGCGGGCGGACTCACGCCGGGCCGACACCGGGTGCCGTGACCTGGGCCACAGGCAAGCATCCCGACGCCCTGGGTGCGAGTGTCCGTGGCGGCGTGTCGCCACCGATCGACGCGCCATTGCGTCCGGTGCCAGTGCGGCACCCGTGACTACGGTCACGCCGCTGCGCCGCGAGTGCCGGCAGAGGAGGGGCCATGAGCGACCCACGTCCGTTCTGGGTGGACGGCGCGCCGCAGCACGCGGCCACGTCCTTCGACGTCCGTTCACCGTGGGACGGACGGCTGGTGGGCACCGTCGCGCAGGCCGAGCCCGAGCACGTGGAGCGCGCCGTCACGGGGGCAACCCGGGCGGCCGGTCCGCTGGCAGCGCTCCCGGCCCACGCCCGGGCGGCTGCCCTGACCCACGTCTCGGCAGGCACCCTGGCCCGTGCCGAGGAGCTCGCCGAACTCATCACCGCCGAGAACGGCAAGCCGATCATGTGGGCGCGGGCCGAGGTGGCGCGGGCGGCGTCGACCTTCCGCTGGGCGGCCGAGGAGGCGCGCCGCTGGTCCGGTGAGCTGCAGCGGCTGGACACCGACCCGGGCTTGGAGGGTTGGCTCGCCCTGGTGCGCCGCTTTCCCCGCGGCCCGGTGCTCGGCATCTCGCCCTTCAACTTTCCACTGAACCTGGTGGCCCACAAGGTCGCCCCCGCCCTGGCCGTCGGTGCGCCGATCGTGCTCAAGCCCGCCCCCAAGACGCCGCTGTCGGCGCTGGTCCTCGGCGAGCTGCTGGCCGGCACCGACCTCCCGCCCGGAAGCTGGTCAATCCTCACGGTCGCCGACGCGGCGATGCCCGACCTGGTGGCCGACCCGCGGCTGCCGGTGGTGTCGTTCACCGGCTCCGGGGCGATCGGCTGGCAGATCCGGGCGGCCGTGCCGGGCAAGCACGTCACCCTCAAGCTCGGGGGCAACGCCGGCGTCCTGGTGGCCAAGGACTGGAGCTCCCCGTCCGACCTCGCATGGGCGGCTGAGCGGATCGCCCACTTCGCGACGTACCAGGCAGGCCAGTCCTGCGTGTCCGTGCAGCGGGTCTACGCCTAGGCGCCGGTGCACGACGCTCTGCTCGCCGCCGTCGTGGAGGCCGTCGCGCGGTTGGGGACGGGCGCCCCGCAGCACCCCGAGACCGTCGTCGGCCCGCTCATCAACGCCGAGGCCGCCGACCGGGTGCAGGAGTGGGTGGCCGAGGCGGTCGCCGCGGGTGCCGTCGTCGTCGCCGGCGGTGGCCGCGACGGGACGACGTTGGCCCCCACGGTGCTGACCGGTGTCCCGCGGGACGCTCGGCTGTCCCGCGAGGAGGTCTTCGGCCCGGTGCTGCTGGTCGAGCGGGTCGCCGACCTCGACGAGGGGTTGGCCCGGATCGACGACAGCGCGTACGGGCTGCAGGCTGGCGTGTTCACGCGGGACCTGACGACGGCCTTCCGGGCGCACGCCGAGCTGCAGGTCGGAGGCGTCATCATCGGGGACGTTCCGACCTACCGCGCGGACCAGATGCCCTACGGCGGGACGAAGGGCTCAGGCGTCGGCCGCGAGGGGCTCGCCGCCGCCATGGCGGACCTGACCCAGGAGCGGGTCCTAGTGCTGTGCGGGGTCTCCCTGTGACCAGCCCGGGCCGATCCGGTCAGGCTGACCCGGTCCGGGGCGTGAGGGCCATGGCCGAGAGCAGCTCGTAGGCGACGTGCGAGGCGGCGATGCCGGTGATCTCGGCGTGGTCGTACGCCGGGGCCACCTCGACGATGTCCGCACCGACGAGGTTGAGCGCGCTGAAGGACCGCAGGATCGCGAGCAGCTCTCGGCTCAGCAGTCCCCCAGACTCCGGGGTGCCCGTGCCGGGGGCGAACGCCGGGTCCAGCACGTCGATGTCAACCGAGACGTAGACCGGCCGGTCCTGCACCCGGGCCGCGATGCGCTCGGCCACGCCGCGCGAACCGAGGTCCTCGATCTCGACGGCCGGCACGATCGCGAAGCCCAGGTCGGCGTCGTCCCTGAGGTCGGTCGCGGAGTAGAGAGGGCCCCGGACGCCAACGTGCAGAGCGCCGGACCGGTCGATCAGGCCCTCCTCGGAGGCCCGCCGGAACGGCGTTCCGTGGGTATAGGCCGCACCAAAGTAGGTGTCCCAGGTGTCCAGGTGCGCATCGAAGTGCACGACGGCGACGGGACCGTGCCGACGGGCCACGGCGCGCAGCAGCGGCAGCGCGATCGTGTGGTCCCCGCCGATCGTGAGGACCCGCCCGGCCCGCTCCAGCAGCGCGTCCGCGCCGCGCTCGACCTGCCCGATGGCCTCCTCGATCGAGAAGGGGTTGACGGCCAGGTCCCCCGCGTCGGCGACCTGCAGCCGGGCAAAGGGTGACACCTGCAGGGCCGGGTTGTAGGGCCGCAGCAGTCGCGAGCTCTCCCGGACGTGGGCCGGACCGAACCGCGCTCCGGGCCGGTAGCTGACCCCCGCGTCAAAGGGCACGCCCACCACGGCGACGTCGACGTCGGACACCTCGTCGAACCGCGGCAGCCTGGCGAAGGTCGCGGGCCCGGCGAAGCGTGGGACGAGGCTGGCATCGACGGGGCCGACCCGGCCGTCGGTGACCACGCGGGGGACGGGCTCGGTCATCGCAGCTCCCGGTCGATGAAGGTGGCGGTTGGAGGAGGGCGAGACTAGACGTCCCAACGGTGCAGGATGGCGGCATGACCGCGGCGCAGGACCTCACCGCCGCGACGGCCGCGTCCGACGGGCCCACGGTCGCGGCCGTCGCTGCCGACCTCTCGCTTGGACTGCGCGTGCTCGTGGGGGGCGCCGGACTGCAGGCCCGGGTGCTGGCCGCGCACACCAGCGAGCTGGGCAACCCGGGCCCGTGGCTGCGCGGTGGCGAGCTGCTCATGACCACCGGCCTCACACTGGACCCCGACTTCCCGGCGATGGCGGCGTACGTCGAGCGGCTCGCCGCGGCGGGCATCGCCTGCCTGGCGGTCGGGACCGGGACCGGGCTGACCCATGCGCAGGTGCCGGCTGCGCTGGTCGAGGCCGCTCAGGCCTGCGGGCTCCCGCTGCTGGAGGTCCCGGAGCGGACGCCGTTCCTGGCGGTGACGGAGGCGGTCTTCGCCCGGCTGGCTGCGGCCCGCTACGCCGACCAGGTGCGGGCGCTGCAGGCCCAGCGGGTCCTCACGGCGGCGGCGGTCCACCCCGGCGGGGTGCCGGCGGTGGTGGGCGCTCTGGCGGACCTGACGGGTCTGTCGGTGCTCGTCACCGACACGAACGGCGAGCCGCTCGGGAGCGCCGGTAGCGACCGGGCAGGGCTGGCTGCCGACCTGGCTGGGGAGCTGGGGCGGCTGCGGGCCCACGGCCTGCAGGCCACGGCCAGCGTGGGCCGACCGGGACGTGACGTGCGCGTCCAGCCGCTCGGCTCCCGCAAGCTGCGTGGCTTCGTCGTGTACGGCGGACCGACGGCACCGGGGCCCTTCGAGCGGCAGCTCGTCGCGGCCACGGTCGTGCTGCTCACGCTGGAGCTGGAGCGGCTGCGCGGGGTCGGGGACGCCGACCGGCGACGGCGGGCCGACGTCGCCACCACCCTGCTGGCGGCCGACCTGCCCGAGGCGGCGGCGGCCGACCTGCTCTCCTCGGTCGGTCTGCAGGCCTCGGTCCTGCGGGTCGTCGTGCTGCACCTGCCGGCAGGGACCGATCTGGAGGTCGTGGTCGACCTGCTCGCGCCACGCCTGCCGGGGCTGCTAGTCACCGAGCGTGCGGGGGAGGTCGTCCTGCTGGTCCCCGACCCACCGCATGACCTGGTCGCCGTTCTGGACGCCGCAACCGGCCGAGCACCAGCCGGCGTCGGTGGACCAGTTCCCCCGGGGGTCACCGCACGGTCGGCCCGGCAGGCGGCGCGAGCGGTGCAGGTCGCGACGACCGGTGCCGTCGACGTGCTCGAGGTCGCCAGCCTCCGCCTGCTGCTCGCCCTGGACGCCGAGGCGGCGGGACCGGTGACCGCGTTCGTCGCCTCCGTCCTGGGCCCCCTGGACGGCGCGGGTGCAAGGGGTGAGTCGCTGTCGGTCTCGGCCAGGTCCTTCCTGGAGAACAACGGGGCATGGGAGGTCACGGCCGCCCAGCTCGGGGTGCACCGGCACACCCTGCGCCAGCGCTTGCGCCGGGTCGAGGAGCTGACAGGTCGCAGCATGGCCTCCGGTCGGGACCGGATGGAGCTGCTGCTGGCCTTCGAGGCCAGGGACCTCCAGCTCGGCTGACGCTGCCGGATGGGACGGACCGGGTCACGACCCGAGGGTGCCGATCGGGAGGCACCGACCAGGTCCCGTCATGTGGGGCTCCTGCGTACCTGTCCCCTCGCTCACGGTCGGGCTCACATCTCTGTGATGACCGTCGTCCTGCTCGCCGTGACCATCGGCTGCCGGTCGGCCTCTACGGTGGTCGATGTGGCAGCCGTCCGGACCGTGTGGCAGACCGCCGTCGACCTCGGTCTCGTTGCGGCTCTGCTGGCCCTGACGGTGCTCGTGCACGTCGGGGCCTGGCCGATCCGGGTCGACCGGGCGGTCTACCGGGTGCTGCTCCCGCTGCGGACCGGCACCGTCGCCGACGCGGCTCAGGTGGTGGTGGCCCTCGCGACGCCGGAGGCCGTCGGGGGCATCACGATCGCGCTCGCCCTGGGCCTGGCCGTCCGGGAGCGCTCGAGCGGTGCACTGCGCGTCCTGGTGCCGCCCGTGCTCGCGGTCGCCGTCGTCGTCCTGGGCGGCAAGGCCCTGCTGCACCGGCTCGGTCCTCCCGGGACCCCGGCCCTGGGTACGTTCGGCTACTACCCGTCCGGGCACACCGCGACATCCCTGGTGTGCGCCGGGGCGCTCGCCCAGCTGCTCGCCCTGCGCCGACCGTCGACGGCGGCGACGGGGTGGGTCCTCGTGGCGGCCTGGACCGTCCTGGTGGCTTCGTCGATGGTCGTCCGCGGCTACCACTGGTCCACGGACGTCGTCGCCGCTTTGCTGGCCGGGACCCTGGTGCTGCGCCTGCTGGCTAGGCTGCGCTGACGACGTGGGTCACGGCCCGTCGAGCGCGACCACCTGGCGGGTCCGGGCCGACGTCCGGGCGGCGTCGAGCACCCGCAGGACATCGACGGCCTCGCGGGCCGGGACCGGTGGCGCTCCCCCGTCCCGAAGGGCGTCCCGGACACCGACGTAGAACGCCCGGTAGTCCCCCGGTGCGGAGGGGACGGGGGTGCGCTGCTCCCCCACGACGATCACGCCCCAGTCGGCCGGGTCGACCGCGCCCCAGCCGGGGCCGGGCCGCTCACCGGCCCGCAGCGCGCCCTCCTGACCGTCGAGCCCGTCGATGACGTACGCCGCCCGGCTGCCGAGCAGGCGCAGGCGCGGTCCCCGATGGGCGGCGGTGGCGCTAAGCCAGTGCGTCGACCGGGCGCCCGAGGTGTGCGTGAGCGCCAACAGGACGTCGTCCTCGACCGTGACGCCGGGCCGGCGCAGGTCGAGCTCGGCGTAGACGTGACTGACCGGCCCGAGCAGGTGCAGAGCCTGGTCGACCTGGTGGCTGCCGAGGTCGAGCAGCAAGCCGCCGCCGTCCCGGGGATCGGCACTCTCGCGCCAGCCTGCCCCAGGCTGCGGCCGCCACCGCTCGAAGCGCGTCTCGAGCCGCTGCGGGCTGCCCAGCGACCCGTCCGCGAGCAGCCGGGCGGCGGTCAGCGCGTCGGCGTCCCACCGGCGGTTGTGAAAGACCGACAGCAGCAGCCCCGCGGCCTCGGCGGCCCGCACGACGGTCAGGCCCTCCTCGGCGCCACGGGCGAGCGGCTTATCCACGACGACCGGCAGTCCGGCCTTTAGGGCCGCCAGCGCGAGCGGGGCGTGGCTACGGTTTGAGGTGGCGAGCACGACGAGGTCCACGTCGGCGGACCGGTCCCACAGGGCAGCCACGTCCGGAAGGACGGTGGCATCCGGGTGGTCGCCACGGACCTGCGCGGCCCGCTCCGGCGAGCCGGTCACGACGACGTCCAGGCTGATGTCCTTGACCGCGGACAGGACCGGCGCGTGGAACCACCGGCCAGCCAGGCCGTAGCCGACGAGCGCGACCCTCACCGCGGTCAGCAGGCCGGGTCAGCGGCCGGACAGCGACTTGCGCCGGGACAGCGCGTCGACGGAGGCGGCGACGAGCAACACGGCCCCGGTGATGACCTCCTGGTGCTGCACCCCCAGGTTGGGGCGCAGACCGATGCCGTTGGGGATCATGACGATGACCAGCGCACCGAGCAGGGCGTCACGCGGCTTGCCCCGGCCACCGAACAGCGACGTGCCACCGATGACCGCTGCCGCCACCGCGAACAGCAAGATGTTGCCGGCGCCGAGGTCGAGCTGGGCGCCACCGGTGTTGGAGGCCAGGAAGATGCCGCCCAGGGCGGCGAAGCCGGAGTTCAGGGTGAACGCCGTGACCTTGATGTGGCGCACGTCGATGCCGGCCCGCCGGGCCGCCTCCTCGTTGCCGCCCGTCGCGTAGAGGTGACGACCCCAGGGCGTTTTGGTCAGGGCGAGCGTCGTCACGATCATGAGAGTGATCGGGACGGTCGCAGCGTACGGCAGGCCCTGGATGGTCTTGAAGGTGTTGGTGTTGCGGTTCTGGTTCGCCAGGTAGGTCAGCACGATCGCGATGGCGGCCAGCGACAGCCCCCGGACGACGACGAGCTGCAGCGTGTCTGCCGCCAGCCCCGCCCGCTGGGCCGTGAGGGACTTCACGACCGTGAAGGCGAGGTAGCCCACGACGACGACCAGGGTGAAGACCCAGCTCCAGAACGGCGTCATATTGTCGTGCGCCAGGCCGTACCAGAGGTTGTAGTTGTTGATCCCGATCGGCTGGGACTTCAGGGCGAACAGCAGCACGCCCTGGAACGCCAGGAACAGCGCTAGCGTGACGATGAAGCTGGGGATGCCGACGGCCGCGACGAGCCAGCCGACGAAGATGCCGACCGCACAGCCCAGCGCGACGGCGAAGACCAGGGCGAGCAGCACGTGGCTGTCCTGACCGGTCAGGGTGATGACCACCCCCACGGCGACCACCACCGGTCCGCTGATCGACTTCAGGAACAGCCCGAGGACGAGCATCGCCACCATGAAGACCAGCACCGAGCCGTAGAGCAGACCCGAGAGGCCGTCCTGCAGCCCGCGCGAGAAAACCGCCTGGGCGGCGAACCCGGCGCAGACCCCACCGGTCGTCCCAGCCGACAGGTCGATCTCGCCCAGGAGAAGCACGAAGACGAGCCCCAGGGCGATGATCGCGATGTAGGCGCCCTGCCCGGGCAGGTTGCCGATGTTGTAGGTCGAGATGAACTTGTTGCTGACCTGGCTGAAGATGGCTGCGAGGACCACCAGGCCGAGCACGGACGGCAGCGCCCCCGGCTCACCGGAGCGCAGCCGGTCGACGTACCCCCTGAGCGCTGCCGGGACGGTACGGCGCTCGACGTCGAGGCTGAAGTTGCCCGTCGGCCGGCCGGGGTCGGCGGGACGGTCGGTGTCCTGGTCCCTGGTCGTGGTCATGGACTGGCTCCTCAGATGCTCTCGTCGGCCATGGCCGGCGCCAGGCCGATGTTGCCGCTGCGTCCGGCGGTGATCAGCTCGACGATCTGCGTCGTGCTGCTGTCCTTGGTGAGGACCTCCGCGGCGATGCGCCCCAGGAACAGGGCCGCCACCCGGTCGGCGACCTCCATGACGTCGTTCATGTTGTGGGAGATGAGCACGACGCCCAACCCCTGGTCGGCGAGCCGGCGGACCAGGTCGAGCACCTGCCGGGTCTGGGCGACCCCGAGCGCCGCCGTCGGCTCATCCAGGAACACGACCTTGCTGTTCCACAGCACGGCCTTGGCGATCGCGACTGTCTGGCGCTGCCCGCCGGACAGGCTGGCCACCGACTGGCGCACCGAGGAGACGGTACGCACGGACAGGCTGGCCAGTGTCTCACGGGCCTTGCGCTCCATCTGGCCGTCGGCCAGGAAGCCGAAGCGCCGGATCTCCCGGCCCAGGAACATGTTCTGGGTGATGTCGAGGTTGTCCGCGAGCGCGAGGTCCTGGTAGACGAACTCGATGCCGAGGGCGGCCGCGTCACGCGGGTCCGACAGGGTGACCGGGGTGCCCTCGAAGGACACCGTCCCACTGTCGATCGAGTTGATGCCCGCGATGCACTTCACGAGGGTCGACTTTCCGGCGCCGTTGTCACCGACCAGGGCCGTCACCTCCCCCGGGTAGACCGCCAGGTCGATGTCGTGCAGGACGTGGACGGGACCGAAGCTCTTGTTGACGCCTCGGATCTCCAAGATCGGGTCAGGCACGGGAACCCTCTTCGTCGGGCCCGCGCACTGCGGGCAGCTGCGGGGCAGTGGCCGGACGGTACGCCCGTCCGGCCACTGCCGGTTGCCGTTCAGTGCTTGCGTTCTGTTGAGCCGTTCAGTCGTGCCGCTCTGTCATGTCGTTCGGTCGTGCCGGTCTGCTGAGCTGCCGTGCAGGTGGTGCCGGGGTCCTACGCGACGCCGAGGGCGGTGCAGGCCGCCTCGATGCCCTTGCAGATCTCCGCCTTGGTGAGGGCGCCGCTCTTGATGACGTCACCGATGTTGGCCTGCGTGATTACCTGGGCCGGCAGCAGCAGGGCCTGCAGCTTGTGGTCCATCGCCTTGGGGTCCTCGAAGGGTGCGAGGGTCAGGCCCGCCGAGGCCGCGTCCTTGCCGCTGATCAGCGCGATCGCGAGCTGAGCCGCCGCCGTCGCCTCGAGCTTGACGTTCTTGAAGATCGTCATGCTCTGCTGACCGTTGATGATGTTCTGCAGACCACCAACCCCGGAGTCCTGACCGGTGACCACGGTGCGGCCGTTCAGGCCGCTGCCCTTAAGGACACCGATGACGGCGTTGGCGATGTCGTCGTTGGCGGCCAGCACGCCGTCGACCTTGCCGCCGGCAGCGGTGAGGGCCTGGGTGAAGGTCGGGGCGGCGTTGTTGACGTCCCAGCCCTTCACGACCGACTCCGAGATGATCTTGAGCTTGCCGGCGGCGGCGAGGGGCTTGAGCACCTCGTTGGCGCCCTTGGCGAACAGGACGGCGTTGTTGTCGACGTCCTTGCCACCGGCCATCTCGATGATGCCGGGGTTGGTGACGTTGGCGGCCGCGAGGCAGTCGACCAGCGTCTGGCCCTGCAGCTTGCCGACGTCCTCGTTGTCGAAGGAGACGTAGTACTGCGCGGTGCCACCGAGGTTGACGCGGTCGTAGTCGATGACCTTGATGCCGGCAGCGGTGGCCTGCTTCTCGACGGCGGCACCGGAGGTGGCATCGATCGAGTCGATGATCAGTACCTTCACGCCGTTACCGATCATGCCCTGCGCGATCTGCTGGAAGCGGGCGGTGCTGCCGCCGGCGTTCTGGATGTCGGGGGTGACGCCCGCTTCGGTCAGCGCCTTCTGCAGCAGGGGCTTGTCGTACAGCGTGTAGCGGGTGGAGGAGGTGGTGTCGGGCAGGATCACGCCGACCTTGCCGCTGGCCTTCGCCATGGCACCGGCAGCGGGGAGCTTGGCTGCGCTCATGGGCGGGCTGGTGAGCTTACAGGCCGCGGCGGTGGCGGAGCCCGAGGCAGTGGTGGCGGTGGTGGTGGCCGACGTCGACGGCGCCAGCGTGTTGGTCGCCGTCGAGGTCTTGGTGGAGCTGCCACAGGCAGTGGCTGCGAGAGCGACCGCGAGCAGCGACGCGGCGTAGGTGGCGCGTGTGGTCGTACGACTGGGTGTGAGCACGGGCAGGCCTCCGGGACGGGCTCGGCGACGGGCGCCGAGAGTGTGCCAGGACCGTTGCGGCCCTGTGTCGTCGGACACTGTCCCGCTCCTCGGCGTTCTGTCAAGATCTCGTCAGAACCGTGATCAATCTGAGGCCGAACACGGAGCTGCTGCACCTTCTCGGGCCTTGCGGTGGACAAGGAGCTGCTCGGGACCATGTCCGGACGGCCCCTTCTGCACAATCCTTGACAGAACTACCTTCCGGGCAGACAGTGCCGGGCGTGACCTCCGCAGCCCACCCTCTGAGGCGCACCACCGACCCTCGGTCGACCAACCTGGGGCGGGTCCTGGACACCCTGCGGCTGCAGGGACCCCTACCGCGCACCGACATCGTGCACCGGGTGGGCCTGTCGCGAGCGACCGTCTCGAGCCTGCTCGGTGAGCTCCTGGAGCGCCAGCTCGTCCAGGAGACGCCGGACGCACGACGCCCCGAGTCGGGCGGACGGCCGCCAGCCGTCGTCGAGCTCGAGCCCTCCGCGGGCGCGGCCGTCGGCGTCGACGTCGGCCGTACGCACGTGCGCGCCGTCATCACCGACCTCGCGCTGAACGTTCTCGCCGAAACCCACGAGCGGGTCGATGTCCCCGACCATCCGCAGGAGACGCTGCAGCTCGTCGTCGACACGACCGACCGGCTGCTGGCCGAGGCCGGGGTGGACCGGGCCTCGCTGCTGGGCGTGGGCCTGGGGCTACCCGGTCCGGTGGATCGTGCCTCCGGCCGGGTCGGGTCGGCCACGATCCTGCCGGCCTGGGTTGGGCTGGCGCCCCAGGCCGAGCTCGAGCGCCGGCTCGGAGCCCCCGTGCTGGTCGAGAACGACGCCAACCTCGGAGCGCTCGCCGAGGCGCTGCTGGGCGCCGGCCGCGGCAGCCGGGTGCTGGCCTATGTGAAGGTTGCGGCCGGCGTGGGGGCGGGGTTGGTCGTGGACGGGCGGCTGTTCCGAGGGGCCTCCGGGACAGCCGGCGAGATCGGCCACACGACCCTGGCCAACACCGGGCCGGTCTGCCGGTGCGGCAACCGGGGCTGCCTCGAGCAGCTCGCGGGCGCCCAGGCCCTGCTCGCCCAGATGGCGGCGGCGGGTGTCGAGCTGGACGGGGTCGACGCCCTACTCGCGATGGCTCGGGACGGGCACGCCGGAGCCCGGCGCGTGCTCGCCGACGCCGGTGAGCAACTCGGCCTGGCCGTGGCGAACCTCGTGACGCTGCTCGACGCCGACCGGGTCGTGATTGGAGGCGAGCTGGCGGCCGCCGACGAGCTGCTGGTCGGTCCGTTGCGCTACGCGGCCCGGTCGGCGGCGGTCACGACGGCGGGGAGCGGGATCGATATCGTCGCCTCGGAGCTGGGCGAGCGGGCCGAGGTCCTCGGCGGGGTCGCCCTGGTGCTGCGCGAGCCGCAGTACCTCGGGTCTGCGTTGCTCGCCCGCCGTTAAGACCCCCTCAGACCCGCTGGTAGTCCACGATGTCCCGGCGGAACTGGGCGATGGCCTGCTCGTCCAGGGTGGGTCGCGTCCCGGAGACGGCGGCTAGGTAGTCGGTGGTGCCCCCGCGGACCCGCTGTCCGGTGGTCAGTGTCGCCTCAAAGGTCGCCTGCGCGACCTGCTGCCCGGCGTGGCCGATGTCGGCGGGGGTGAAGCCCTCGCTGGCCTGCACGAGCTGGTCGAGGTCGACCTCGACCGACCCGGACTGCGCGCAGGCCCGGCGCCACAGGGACTCCCGGGCGACCGCGTCAGGCGGCCCGATCGGCAGGACGAAGTCGAAACGGCCGTGCCGCAGGAAGGCGGCGTCCAGCAGTCCGATGCTGTTGGTCGCGCAGACGAGCAGCCGCTGCGGTCGCTCGCGGAACGTGACGATCGACTTGAGCAGCTCGTTGACGACACCGACGTCGGCTCCCGGAGCGTTCCGTGAGGCGGCGATCTCCTCGACCTCGTCGATGAAGACCAAGACGTGCTCCATCCGGGCCAGGGCCTCGAACGCCTCCGAGAGCCCGCCTGCGACCCCTGCCGCGCTGACGCCGAGCCGGGACGGGAACAGCTCCACGAAGGGCCAGCCCAGCCGGCTCGCGACCGCCCGGGCGAACGTCGTCTTGCCCGTCCCCGGGGGACCGAACAGCATCACCGCCCGGGGCTCGCGCACGCCGTGCTCGTCAGCGAGCGAGGGCTGGGACAGGGGCAGCACGATGCGCCGTTCGATGAGCGCCTTCTCGGCCGCCATCCCCTGGACCTGCTGCCACAGGTTGGCCGGTGGCACCGAGCCCCCCAGGGCGACCGCGGCGCCGACGTCCTCGGGTCGGACCCGCTCGACCTTGTCCCACCAGGTGATGTCGCTGCGCTCAAGGAAACCGCTGTTGCGAAGGGCCTCCGAGCCGGTCTCACCCGCTGGGAGAGCGCAGGTCAGCCGACGCGCCCCCGCTGTGACCAGGCGCTGCTCGAGAGCGGCGAGCAGGTCACTGCCCAGCCCCCTGCCCCGCCACTCCGGGTCCAGGGTGATCCTCAGGACCCAGCCCCGGTCGTGGTCGACCCGGCCGACCGCCGTACCGACCAGACGGCCACCCGCCTCCGCGGCGACGGCAGGCGATCCCGCCACCAGGCTGGCCACCACCTCCGACAGGCCGAACAACGGGCGCTGACCCACCGTCGTCGAGCGGCCGTCCAGAGCGACAGCCTGCTCGAGGTCGGCATCGGTGAGATCGCGCAGGTGCCATTCCATGCTGGGCTCCACGGGCTCGTCGGGCCCACCAGCAGACCTCACCGACCGACCGGGTGCCACCCGGCAGCGGGAGCGGTGCGATCAGCGGAGCCAGCCGTGCCGGCGTACGAGGGGCAGCGCCGACCAGCGGCGACCCAGCCAGCCCGCGCTGCTGCCGGCCAGGGCAGCGATGACCACCAGCGCGAAGGTGCTGATCACGTGGTGGTCGACGACGGGATTGTTGGAGTGCGTGGGGACGCCTGCGGCCAGCGCGTCTAGGGGCCAGACCGCGAACCACATCATCATCAGGAGCACCCCGCCGGCGACCGCGGCGGGGCGCAGCGCCACACCGAGCAGCAGGGCTACCCCGATCCCGAACAGCCCAGCTATGAACAACGTGTCCACCCCGGTCGCGCCGGCCAACGAGGGGAAGAAGCCCTTCAACGGTCCGCTGGAGACGCCGAACAGGAACCCCTTGCTCGGCGCGCCACCATGGATCCACGCCTTGGCGCTCGGCGTCGCCTAGCCCATGCCTAGCCCTGGCCGAGGAGCTTGTCGAGGAAGGCCCACGGGAACTTGAAGCCGATCGCGAGCCGCAGACCCGCGAGCCCGACGGTGCCCGCTCAGGAGCGCCGCTCAGGACCGGACCCCAGGTCGGGAGCCACGTCCCAGGACACGTGCGTGGACGAGCTCCTGGTGTGCCGTGTGGCAGTGGTCATGTCAGGCGCCTCCCTCCTCGCGATGGTCCAGTGCCCGACTCTGCTGCCGCGGGAGGCTGCCTGACAGGGGCTTAGGAGCCGCCCCGGAGCCGCTCGGGTAGCACCACCCAGACGGTCTGCGCCCAGAGGCGGTGACCCTCGTCGTCGGGGTGGAACAGGTCCGCCGCGAACAGCGTGAGCATCGACGTCCACCCTCGGGCTCGCATCGCGTCGTGCAGCTGAGCCACGACCAGTCCCTGGCGGCGGGCACTCGCCGTCACGACCCGCGACGCAGCCAGGGCGTCGTCCTCCCAGTGGCCGTGCATGAACCACGGGACGTCCAGCACGACCGTCGCGGGTGGCAAGGCCACCGCGAGCCGCTCGGTGTCCCGCCGGAAGCTCTCGGCCCGGTAGCCGTCCTTCACGTCGTTCCCGCCCGCGTCGACGGTCACCAGGTCGGGGCGCACACCGAGGGCGTGCAGCTGCTGGACCTGCGTGAGGACGTCGCGCAGGCGGGCACCCGAGCGGCTGAGGTTCAGCACGCGCACCGGCTTACCGCTCGCTCGCCGCAGGTCCTGCGCCAGCAGCCCGACGTACCCTCGGTCTGGTCGACTGGCACCGATCCCTAGGGCAGCGGAGTCACCTAGGGCGACGTACAGCAGGCCACCGGCCTCACCTCGTGGCTGTCGCCAGAAATCCTGGTACGACGAGACACTGCGGTTCAGCAGCAGCAGGGTCACGCTCTGCCCGACGAGCAGGCCGAGGACGAGCCCGACCAGGGCTGACCGCAGGTGGTGCCGGCGGTCAGCCCTGGCCACGCCGGATCTCGGTGGCCAGGACGGCGACCTGGGTGCGGCGCTGCAGCCCGAGCTTGGCGAGCACGTTGCTCACGTAGTTCTTGACCGTCTTCTCCGCGAGCAGCATCCGGCCGGCGATCTCCCGGTTCGTCAGGCCCTCCCCCACAAGCTCAAGGATGCGCCGCTCCTGGTCGGTCAGCACCGCCAGCGGGTCCTGGCGCGACGGGGCCTTGACGCGCTCCAGGAGGGCTGCGACGGTCCGCGGGTCGAGCAGTGACCCGCCGGCGGCAGCGGTCCGGACGGCACCGACCAGGTCGACGCCGCGCACCTGCTTGAGGACGTAACCCGCGGCCCCGGCCAGCACCGCCGACAGCAGAGCCTCGTCGTCGGCGAAGGAGGTCAGCATCACGCAGGCCAACGTCGGGTTGAGCGAGCGCAGCTCGCGACAGACCTCGACACCGTCGCCGTCCGGGAGACGGACGTCCAGCAGCGCGACGTCAGGGCGACAGTGGGGCGCGATCACGACCGCCTCGGCGGCAGAGCCCGCCTCACCGACGACCTCGAGGTCGGCCTCGGCGCTCAGCAGCTCGCGGACCCCGCGACGCACCACCTCGTGGTCGTCGAGCAGGAAGACACGGATCATCGCGTCACCGTGTCACGTCGTTGAGCTTTTCCTGCGTCGACCGGCGCTCGAGCTTTTCCTGCGTCGACTGGCCCTCGAGCAGCTGCTGCGCCGACCGGCGCGGCGTCGCGACGAGGTGCTCGTGCGTCACCCCCATCCGCAGCACCAACTGCGGCACCCCGACCAGGCTGAGCGCGACCCGCAGCCGTTCGCGGTAGCCCTCGGTGTCGGTGACCTGCCCGAGGGGCTGGGCCTGGACGTCGTGCTCGGCCGCACGGAGCAGCACCCCGGCAAGCGCCTGACCGGCCTGCAGCCAGGCCTGCGGCCCGTCGACGGGAGTGGTCAGGACGACGACGACGGGATGGTCCACCTCAGGCGCCGAGCCGTCCGCCAAAGAGAAGTGCGTGCCGGTGAAGTCCCGCTGCCGCAAGGACGATCCTGAGGCGACCTGGTCGACGACCGACGTCGGGAGCCCGTCCACCGCCGGTCCATCGCGCAGCCAGCCGGCCAGCTCGCGGGCGTGCGCCGGATCGCGCTGCTGCTCGTCGTCGGCGCGGGACAGCAGTACCTCGAGCTCCAGCAGGTCGTCGTGCCGGCTCACCTCCGACAGCGTGACGTCCTCGCGCTCGGCGACCTGGCGCAGCACCTCGAACAGCCCGTCGGGCAGACCCCCGCCGGGGAACGTCCCCCGAAAGGTGTGCCGGTGCAGGATCGCCGTCGCAAGCTGAACCTCCGCGGCGCTCGGTGACGGTCCTGGCAACAGGTCCAGCAGGGCCAGCAGGTCGGGACGCTCCGGGTCCGGGAGCAGCTGGACTGCGGCGCTGAGCCCCAGACCCCTGGCCGCTGCCCGGGCATGACCCAGAGCGATACCGCAGGAGATGACGAGCTGGCGACCGGAGGGGTCGATGACGGGGAGCGACCGACTCCGGTCCGCCTCCAGGGCCAGGTCGTCTCCCACGAGCATGAACGACCATGGCTGGGTGTTGTGGATGCTGGGCGACAACCCAGCCGCCTGGACGATGTGCTCGACCTGCTGGTCCCGGGTCAGGGCACCGAACGCCGTCACGGCGCATCGCCTGGCTGCGGGCACGTGCGTGGCATGGAGGCTCCCAGGGTCGCGTCCCGGCCGGACGCCGGTGCGCCTGTCAAGGATCGCGCCCTGACCGCGTGGCCGGCAGGGTCGAAGGTCCCGGACGCCGGACCAGACGCGGCGGGTGACATGGTGAGGAAGTGGACGTGACCGAGAGCAGCCGGTTCGGGGCACCACGTCCCGGGCTGACGCTGGACGAGCTGCTCGCGCAGCTGCAGCGACGGCTCACCTCCGTCGCCACCGACCGCAACCGGCTCCGCAGCCTGCTGGACGCGGTGCTCGCCGTCGGTGATGACCTGGACCTGCAGGCCGTGCTGCACCGCATCACCGAGGTCGCGGTCACCCTGGCCGACGCGACGTACGGCGCGCTGGGGATCCTCACGCCGGACGGTGCCGGCCTCGCGCAGTTCCTCACCGTCGGGATCAGCGAGGACGACGCCGCACAGATCGGCCCGACGCCCGAGGGCCACGGGGTGCTCGGCAAACTCATCGTCGACCCGAAGGCACTGCGCCTGGATGACCTGCGGGTACATCCCGACTCGTTCGGGTTCCCGCCGGGACACCCGTTGATGCGCACCTTCCTCGGCGTACCGGTGCGGGTCCGCGGTGCGGTGTTCGGTAACCTCTACCTGGCGGAGAAGGCCGGCGGCGGAAACTTCACCGACGATGACGAGCAGGTCGTCACCGCCCTCGCCGGGGCCGCTGGCGTCGCGATCTGGAACGCCCGCCTGTACGGCGAGAGCGTCGAGCGCGAGCGCTGGCTCACGGCCGACGCCGATGTCGCGACGGCGCTGCTGTCCGGCGCCGAGCCCGAGGAGGTGCTGTCGCTGGTGGCGACCAGCGCTCTCGAGACCCTGCGGGGCGAGGTCGCCTTCATCGCCCTGCCGGTGGACGAGGAGAACCTGTTGGTCGAGGTGGCCGCGGGCCCGAGCGCCGACACCGTCCGAGGCCGGTTGCTGCCGACGGCCGGCTGCCTGGGGCAGGTCCTGGCAGCGGGCCAGGCCGTCGTGCTGGAGCCAGGCGTGCTGCCCGTCCGGATGAACGGCCCGGTCCTGGTGGTGCCTCTGGCGGCCCCACCCCTGGGCCAGGGGCTGCTCGTGGTCGCGGGGCTCGCCCCCGAGAACCTCGCCGGCGCCGTCCGCGTCCTTGGTGGGTTCGCGGCGCAGGCGGGAGTGGCGCTCGAGCTCTCGGCCCACCGGTCGGAGGTACAGCGCTACGCGGTGTTCGAGGACAGGGACCGCATCGCCCGGGACCTCCACGATCTGGTCATCCAGCGGCTGTTCGCGACCGGCATGCAGCTCGAGGGCGCCAGCCGACTCATCACCGAGCATCCGCTCGAGGCGGCGCGCCGGGTGCGGGCCGCCGTGGATGACCTCGACGGGACTATCCGCGAGCTGCGCTCGACGATCTACGGCCTGCAGGCCCCCTCCCAGGGCAGGCCGAGTCTGCGCTCGCGGCTGCTCGAGGCGGTTGATGCGGGCGCAGAATTGTTCTCGTTCGCTCCGTCGGTCCAGCTCGAGGGGCTGATTGACACCCTGGTGCCCCTGGACGTGGGCGACCACCTGCTGGCCGTGGTCCGAGAGGCACTGTCCAACGTCGCCCGCCACGCGCACGCGAGCTTCGTTGAGGTGCACTTGGTGGTCCGTCCGGACGGCCTCAGCGTCCGGGTGGCCGACGACGGGGTGGGACTCGGCGCCGCGGGCCGTCGCAGCGGTTTGGCCAACCTGCAGGCACGGGCCCGGGAGCTGGGAGGCACGCTCGTCCTGGAGCCCGGTCCGGCAGCTGGTCTCGTCCTCACCTGGTCGGTGCCGTTTGGGTGTGCGGCCGCGCCCACGTCCTGATGCGGTGGGGCAGGTCGAGCTCGCCGACCTCGCGTTCCTCCGCGGAGCGACAGGCACGGCACAGCGCCCTGGACAGGCCGAGCTGGACGACGGCCCCCAAGAGCAGCTCGACGACGACGTTCGACCGACGCTGACGCAACAGCTTCATGACCCCACGTTCCCGGCACGACCCGGCGCTGCCCAGGGTCATGCGACGGTGCCGGTGCAGGACCTCCGACCCTGGCCGGCCGTCGCACGGCACGGTGTGATGGGACTTCACCCGTCTGAGAGGCCCGTCATGACCACCGTGCAGCATGACCCCAAGCCCGCCGCCGCCACCGCGACCGCTGGGTCGGCCCTCGTCGTCGTCGGCGTCGACGGTTCCCCCGCTGCGCATCGCGCACTGCTGTTCGCGATCGCCGAGGCCACGATGCGCCGCGCCACGCTGCGCATCGTGTCGAGCCACGACCTCGTCACCTTGACCGCCGGCTACGCCGGAGCATGGGCGCCGGTGCCGTTCGACGATGGGCTGCGCCGGGCCACGGCGACGATCGCTGCCGACGCCGAGGCGCTGGTGGCGCAGCTCACCGTGGACGACCCGCTGACCGTGCAGGTGCGCGTCGTCGACGGACACCCCAGCGATGTCCTGCTCGAGGCCGCGCAGGGGGCAGATCTGCTCGTCGTCGGCTCCCGGGGGGCCGGTCCTTTGAGCCGCATGATGATGGGTTCCACCTGCACCGAGGTGGTGCACCACAGCCACGTCCCCGTGGCCGTCGTCCCGGCCCGCGAGCGGCTCGCCGCGGACGTGCCCGCGACCTGATCGCCATACGGCGGGATCAGACGGGTTCGAGCTCGCGGTCGTGCTCGCGCTGCCTTCGCCGCTGGATCACCGAGCTGATCAGGGCTAGCCCGATGAACGCGACCCCGGTCAGACCGGTGATGACTTCCGGGACCTCGAAGCGCACTTGCAGGATCATGATGACGGCGAGCACGCCGATCGCCCAGTGCGCGCCGTGATCGAGGTAGACGTACTCCGAGAGCGTCCCCTGCCGAACCAGGTAGAGCGTCAGGGAACGGATCCAGAATGCCCCGACCCCGAGCCCGAGAGCGATGACGAGCACCTTGTTGGAGATGGCGAAGGCGCCGATCACGCCGTCGAAGGAGAACGACGCATCGAGCACCTCGAGGTAGAGAAAGGTGAAGATGCCGGCCTTGAACACCTGCTTTGTCATACCCGTGCTCGACGCCCCTGCGTCCTGCTGGCCGTCCATGGACTCCTCGAACAGGTTGTCCAGGGCGTTGATGACAAGGTAGGCCCCGAGGCCGATGAGCCCCGAGACCAGAACGGTCTTGGCCTTCGCGGTGTCGGTGATCGAGCTCATGAGCAGGATCGCCGCGACCGCGACGACGACGCTGAGCTGGTCGAGCTTGCCGATCCGGGCCAGCACCGTCTCGGTCCGGGTGAGCCACCGGACCTCGCGCTCGCTGTCGAAGATGAAGTCCAGGAAGATCATGAACAGGAAGGTCCCGCCGAAGGCGTAGATCGCCTGCTTGGCCATGTCGAGCTTCTTGCCGTACGTCGTGGCGTCGTTGGTCGCGAGGTTGACAACCTCGGGGATCGACAGGTGCGCGGTGACCGCGACGATCAGGACGGGCAGGACCAGGCGCATCCCGAAGACGGCGATCAGGATCCCGACGGTGAGGAACAGCTTCTGCCAAACGGGGTGCATGCGCTGCAGCACTTTGGCGTTGACGACGGCGTTGTCGAACGACAGCGAGATCTCGAGCACACCGAGGATCGCGACGACGGCGAGGTCCTTCGGCCCCCCGACGAGCAGGGCCACCACGAGGGCAAGAACGGTCAGCCCCGCGGCGGGGGCGAACTGTCGGAACATGAGGAGGGTCTCTTCGGTCGGCGGTCAGGCAGTGTTCAGGGTCGGTCGGTTCGCTGCGAGGCTAACGGCCCCCGCGGCAGGGGCTTGGTCCTTCCTTCGTGCCATCCTCGGCGCCCTGACAACCCTCGGGAGGGGGCGCGCTCGATCACCACATCGTCGGGAACGCGATGCAGATGGTGGTCTGCACCCGGCGGCCGGGCCAGGTGCTGTACGCCGAGACCGGCACGTTCCTGTTCCGCGCGGGTGACGTCACCATGAAGACGAAGCTCGCTCAGCTGCGGAGCCAGCGGGGCGCCGCCGGCGGCAGCCGCGGCTGAGCGAGACAGCCGTGGGTGCTCCTTGGTCGGAGGCGGCTCAGCCTGCGACGGACGGTGCGAGCCGGTCGGCCGCCGCCCCCAGGACCTCGAGGACCTCCTCGGCCGCCCTGGCCCCGGACCGGTTCGTGACGACGAGCCCCGGGCAGCTCCAGCCCTGCGCCTGCAACTCCCCGTGCCGAGGGCGCACCGAGACTGCGGCGGCCTCGAGCAGGTCGCGGTCGAGCAGACTGTCACCGGCCGCAAGCAGCGGTCCGCCGAGCAGGTCGGCGACCCGCTGGGCAGCCACGCCCTTGAGCAGCGGCGTCGGGACAAGGTAGGTCTTGCGCCCCTGGACGCTCACCCCCCAGCCGTGCCGGAAGCCCCACTCCGTGAGCCCCGCGATCCAGGCCGGCGCGATGAGCGAGCGGTCCTGCGCGACCAGGTAGACGAACAGCTCCTCAACCCGGCGCACCGAGCGCACCCACGGCTGGTCGGCGACGCCCGCGAGCGCCTCCCAGGCCTCGCTGGCCGGGGCGACCGTGGCGAGCTCTGCCCGGACCCGGGCGTCCCAGCCGGCGTCGCGGGCTCCCCCGTGCAGCAGCACCCCGCCGTTGCACGCGACGGCGTACCCGTCCGGCAGCGGGAGGCGCACTCGAGCGAGCTGCTCCGGCGTCCGGGTGGTTACGGGCAGGACGGTGTGCCGGAGGGCCAGGGCCGCCAGGAGCTGGTGGGCGCGGACGGTCATGAGCGACAGGGGTGCGCCCTCGTGGTCCTCGACCCAGACGGTCGGGGCGCCGTCCAGCGGCTCGGCGCTGGTCGCCGAGTAGATCGTGGTCTGGTCGAGATCGAGCGCGACGACGGCCGTCACGGCGCCGGCCGGACGATCCCGATGCAGCTGTAGGCGAGGTCGGGCACCTCGACCACCTCCACCCCCCGGGTCCGTGCGAGCAGGAGCACGTGCTGTAGGTCCGCTGTCCGGTCGGGCCGGACGAGCACCCGCCACGGGACGCGTCGCAGCAGGACCCGGGTCGTCTCCCCCACCCCGGGCTTGACGAGGTTCAGGTCGGTGATCTCGTGCTGCGCCGCCACCTGCTGCACGACGCCCCAGCCGCTCCATGTGGGTCGGCGGTCGGCAGCGAGGTGGCCGGGCAGCGCGCGGGCGACCTCAGCCGCGGCCCCGGGGAACGCCGCGGTGACCGTGTCGAGGAACTCCGCGGAGACGTCGACCGGGGCCAGCTCCGGGTAGGCCTTGGCGCCGTGGAACATCCCGGGACCGGTGAGGTCGGGGCGCAGCACGGTCCGCGACACCAGCCCCGAGACCGTGCTGTTGAGGCACGCCGACGGGATGAGCCAGTCCTCCCGGGTGCCGAACAGGGCGGTGCACGAGCCCGGGTCGGCGAGCACCGCCAGCTCGGTGCTCAGCCTCTCAGTGCTCAGCCCGTCGGCTCCCGGCAGGTCGGCGACGGCTGCCGCGAGCTCCCGGGCGATCGCGCCCTTGCCGGTCCACCCGTCGACGAAGCGCACCTGCCGGGCGGGGTGGCGGGCAAGGACGTGGGCCACCGCCACCTGGTCGATCCCGGCGCCCCGGACGATGCTGATGGCGTAGTGCGGCGGCGCGAAGCCGTGCTGGGCGACATACCACCGGCGCAGCAGGATCCCGACGGGGGTGCCTGCCCGGGCCAGGCTGACCAGCACGGGCGGGCCGTCGTGCTGGGTGAGCAGCAGCTCGGCGACCAGACCGACGGCGACCGCGATCCGGTGGGCGCCCTCGGTCAGCGCCTGCCGGAACAGTGCCGTGTAGGAAGCGTCCGGCTGGTGCTCCACCGGCAGCACCTCGTAGTAGGGCCGGCCGGAGCGGAGACGCTCCTCGCGGTCCTCGGTGCCTACCTCGAGATCGACGTGCGACAGGTCGGTGAGCAGCCAGGTGACCTCCTGCGGGTCGTAGCTGCCGAAGCTCATTCCAGCCCCACCAGGTGGACCTCGTCGGCCCACGGGCGCAGGGCCTGCAGCAGCGGCGTGCAGGCGTCCGCGTCGTCCTCGGTGACCACGACGATCGCGCTCCACGGCTCGGCGTCGTCGGGGACGGCGATGTTGCACAGGAACGAGCTGCGGCCCGCGTTGTCGGGGCTCGGGAACACCAGCCGGCGTCGTACGGCGTAGCCGGGCTCGTCGAGCGGCAGCACCGGGCTGCGGGTGGTGCTCTGGACGTGCACGTCGAGTCCCCTGCCCTCCAGCGTCCGAGCCAGCAGGACGGGGGCGGCCATCAGCTCCTCCACGCCGACCACCAGGACGCGTCCCGGCGGCAGCTCCAGCCCCGCTGCCCCACGCCGGACCGCGCGATCGCGGGCCTCACGCGCCGCGGGCCCCAACCCGTACCGCCCGCCGGTGGGCACCCCGGAGGGCCAGTCGCGCGGGTGAGGGACGACCCGGGCCCGGGCCGGGCCCGGGGAGGGTGCCGGGCGCGCCACCAGGTCGCGCTGGAGCGGGACGGCCCGGGCCAGCACGTCGGGCGGCTGGTGCAGCGTGCCGTCGAGCAGCGCCACGACTTCCACGTCGACGTCGAGCTGCGCGCACCGGCGGGCGAAGGCCGTTCGGGCGTCGTCGTCGCGCAGGTCCAGCAGCGTCGCGAGCACCCACCGTGCCCGCGGCCGGACGGCCTGCAGGGCCGCCGCGGTGTTCAGGGCCGCAACGGTGTTCAAGGCCGTGGTACCGGTCGTCAGCTCGTCATCGACGAGGACCACGGTCCGGTGGTCGTCGAGCAGGTCTCCCGGCTGCAGGTGGTGCTCGGTCGCGTGCGAGTGCTCCTCCGAGAAGCCCGCCGCCGTCGGCCGGGACGGGTCCGGCCGGCGCGTCGTGTGGACGTAGCCGGCACCGTCGAGCGCACCCGCGACGGCGTCCCCGAGCCCCGTCGCGGTCTCGCAGAAACCCATGACGACAGGCACGTCCGTCAGCGAGCGCGCGACGAGGGCAGCCAGCTGCCCGGCCCGCTCCAGCGCCACCGACGGGCGGACGGGCACGTGCTTGGCGAGCACCGTGCTGACCACCAGGTGGGCCCGCCGGGGGTTGTCCCGAAGCGCCAGGCCACACAGCGCCGACAGCCCCAAGTCGAAGGGATCGAGCCGCACCTCCCACCGCAGGCCCAGGTGCTCCGAGACTACGGCGCCCAATGCGGGCACTGTCACGGGACCGGGACCGTGCGCGCAGCGAACCGGGTGTCAGAGACCAGTCGGCCGCGGTGGAGCAGCTCGAGCACCGCGTCGGGCGACGCGAGGACGCCGTACGCCCGGGCCCGGGCGAGCAGCTGCGCGGCCCACAGCTCGTGCGGCCCGACCTCGTTCATCTTGTTGTGCGACGAGGAAGCGAGCGCGCCGCCGCGGCCGCGGGCCGTGAGGACGGTCAGGGCGTCATCGTGCTCCTCGCGGCTGACGGCGTGCAGCGCGTTGACGATCGTGACGTGGGTGGGGTGGATGACGGTCTTGCCGTGCAGGCCGTTCGCCCGATCCAGCAGCACCTCCCGCAGGAGCGCGTCGGCGTCGTCGCGGAGCAGCTGCTGGCGCAGCGGCATGCGGCCACCGCGCTCGAAGGGGGTGGCGCGCAGCAGCGACTTGAACAGCCGGTCCGGACCTTGGAAGTGCTCCCACACCGGCCCGGACACCGCGTAGTCCCCCCGGCGCCCGAAGGTGTTGACGACGTCGCACAGCGCATCGCGGACGACGGCGACGTCCCAGATCGTCGTGTCCCGGTCGCGTCGCAGCCCGAACAGCCCGCACAGGTCCGTGCCGCCGACCCGCAGCGACAGCACGGTCCCCCGGTGCCGGTCGAACAGCTCGCGCAGGCCCGCGAGGTGCTGCGACCGGGTCTCTCGCCAGGCCAGGTGCTCGTGCTCGAGCACCGGCAGGGCGTACAGGTGCCGCCCGCACTGCCGCGAGGCCTGCTCCACGGCCCGCAGGAACTCCTCCCCAGCCTGGCCGGGGGCGATCTTGGGCAGGACGAAGCCGGTTAGGACGCCAAGGGCCGTCCCGGCTGCCGCGGCCAGCTCGGCGATCTGCTGGGGTGACCGGACCCTCACGAGCAGCAGCGGGACCGCCGCGTCCGGCTCCGCGTGCAGTTCCTGAAGTTGCGCGACCACGTTGGCCTGCGCGGCGGGGACCTCCTCGTGGCTGACGGAGTCCTCCAGGCACCAGACGTGGCTGGTGACCCCGATGGCCTGGGCCCGTCGGGCGATGTCGGCCAGCGAGGGCCGGCTCCCGGGCGTGTAGAGCGTCGCACCGAGGGCGACGGCCAGGAGCTGCGGTGGGCTGTCCCGGCTGAACACCTCCGGCGGCACCGCGAACAGCAGCTCGCGCTCCGGCGCGCTGAGGAACCCGAAGTGCTGCACGGTCAGCGGGGCAGCAGGCCGGCG
>JAYTHS010000105.1:0-1653 GCA_043732345.1 Frankiales bacterium
CCGCGAGGACGCCCTGACCGGCTTCCTGCTGCCGGCGTACGACGTGCTCGTCGCCGTGTTCGCCGCTGCGGCCGCGGCCGGCGACGCCGTACTCCTCACCCTCGACAGGAGCTGAACCGATGGACCTGCGGATCTTCACCGAGCCCCAGTAGGGCGCGACGTACGACGACCTGCTGCGGGTCGCGCTGCACACCGAGCGGCTGGGCTTCGACGCGTTCTTCCGGAGCGACCACTTCCTAGCGATGGGCGGCGACGGGCTGCCCGGCCCCACCGACGCGTGGATCACCCTGGCCGGGCTGGCCCGCGACACCAGCACGATCCGGCTGGGGACCCTCGTCAGCGCGGCGACCTTCCGGCTGCCCGGCCCGCTCGCCGTCGCGGTCGCGGTCGCGCAGGTGGACCAGATGAGTGGCGGACGGGTCGAGCTCGGCCTCGGCACCGGCTGGTTCGACGCGGAGCACACCGCCTACGGGATCCCGTTCCCGCCGCTGGGCGAGCGCTTCGAGCGGTTCGAGGAGCAGCTCACGATCCTGGCCGGGCTGTGGACCAGCCAGGGGCCATTCTCCTTCGAGGGCAAGCACTACCGGCTCGCTGACTGTCCGGCGGTCGCTCGCCCTGCACCCAGTCGCCGCTGCCCCTGGTCGTCGGAGGCGGCGGAACGACCCGGACGCCCCGGCTGGCGGCGACCTTTGCGACGGAGTTCAACATGCCGTTCGCGTCGGTCCAGGAGACCCCCGAGCAGTTCGGACGGGTACGCCAGGTCTGCGAGGTGACCGGCCGCGAGCTCGTCCTGTCGGCCGCGCAGGTGCTCTGCGTCGGGCGTGACAAGGCCGAGCTGGCCCGGCGGGCGACGGCCCTGGGCCGCGATGTCGCCGAGCTGCGGACCCACGGCCTGGCCGGTACGCCCGCCGAGGTCATCGAGAAGGCGGGGCCTTCGGTGCGGCCGGGGCGACCCGGCTCTACCTGCAGGTAATGGACCTCGACGACCTGGAGCACCTGGACCTGGTCGCCGCGGCCCTCATGCCGCACCTGTAGGCACGACCGGTGGCGGCTCGGCGACGGGCAGTCGCAGCCGCAGCCGGGCTCCACCGAGGTCGCTGTCGAGCACCTCGAGGTCCCCGCCGTGACGGCGGGCGGTCTCGCGGGCGAGTGCCAGTCCCAGGCCGCTGCCACCGGTGTCCCGGTCACGGGCCACGTCCAGCCGGACCCACCGGTCGAAGACCCGCTCCCGGTCGGCCGGGGGGATCCCGGGGCCGTCGTCGTCGACGTCGAGCTGGGCCTGGTCCTGATGGCGGGAGCTCGTGACGCGGACCGTCGGGGCGACCCGCTCGGCGTTGCTGATGAGGTTCGCGACCAGCCGCTCGAGGTCGCGCCGTCCGGCTCGGACCTGGACGCTGGCACCGCCGTCGGCGAGGTCGCGCAGGTCGACCAGCTCGGTCGCGGCGGGTGCACCGTCCTCGGCCCGGGCGAGCGCGAGCAGGTCCTCGACCAGCCGGGTCAGCCGCGCCACGTCCTCGTGCAGCTCGGCCAGCAGTGCCGGCAGGACGACGGTCCCAGGGTGCGCGCGGGCGACCTCGAGCTGGACGCGCAGGGCCGACAGCGGTGACCGCAGCTCGTGTGCCGCGTCTGCGACGAAGGCCTGCTGGCGGGCCA
>JAYTHS010000106.1:0-5757 GCA_043732345.1 Frankiales bacterium
GCTGTCGTCGACAACCACTGCCACGCCGTCGACGCCGACCAGCAGCTGCCCGACGTCGCGTCCTGGCGGGCCCGGTTCACCGAGTCCCCGGACCCGTCGACCCGGGCCCGGGACGCCGGTGACACCGCCTTCTACCGCCGGTTGCTACGCCGGCTAGCGGCCTTCCACGGCGTGGCCGAGGACGAGAGCGCAGTCCTCGAGCGACGGGCGACCCTGTCGACGGTGGAGCTGACGGCGGCCCTCGTACGCGACGCCGACATCGCGGGTATGGTGGTGGACACTGGCCATCCGCCTGCAGCACAGGCACTCTCGGGGCAGGACCTCCGGACGGCGACAGGGGTCCCGCAGGGCGACCTGCTCCGGCTGGAGCTGCTGTTCCAGGACCTCGTCGCGGAGCTCGCGACGCTGGACGACACCTTGTCGGCTCTACGGGTCGCCCTCGCGGACCTGCGCGCTCAGGGCCTCGTGGGCCTCAAGAGCATCGTCGGCTACCGGACCGGGCTGGACGTCCGGCGATGGGACGGTGCGGACCAGGTGGCCGCCTTCCGCAGCGCCCGGGCCGAGGTCGGGGCGACCGGCGCCGTACGGCTCGGCCACCAGCCCCTGCTGGACACGATGCTGCACGTGGCCCTGGTCGCGGCCGCCGAGCAGCAGGTCCCGGTGCAGTTCCACGTCGGGTACGGCGACCCCGACGTCGACCTGCGGACCGCCTCGCCCCTGGGCCTGCGGGCCGTGCTCGAGGAGCCCGCCTACCGGGGCGCCCCGGTCGTGCTGCTGCACGGCTGCTGGCCCTACGTCCGCGAGGGTGCCTTCCTTGCCTCCGTCTACGGCAACGCCTTCCTGGACCTGTCGTACGGCATCCCGTTCCTGTCGCTGGGGGAGCTCACCTCGATGACCCGCGCCGCGCTGGGCGTCGCACCGTTCTCCAAGCTGATGTACAGCTCCGACGGCTCGGGTGTCCCGGAGCTGCACTGGATGGGCGCGCACGACGGGCGGCGGGTGCTCGGCCGGGTCCTGGACGAGCTGGTCGCCGACGGTGACCTCGACGCGGGCCAGGCCCGGGTGGCTGGCGAGCGCATCTTGGCCACAAATGCTTGGGAGCTGTACGGATTCGCAGGAGTCCGGCCGTGAGGCTCGCCGGCAAGCGGGCCTTCGTGACTGGCGGCGGTGGGGCGCTGGGGCGGGCGAGCGCGCTGGCCTTCGCCCGTGAGGGGGCCTCTGTCGCGGTGGTGGACCTGGTCGCCGAGGCCGCGCAGGAGACCGTCCGGCTGGTCGCTGAGGCAGGCGGCACAGCCGTCGCGGTCATCGCCGACGTGGCTGACGAGGAGCAGGTCCAGGGTGCCGTCCGCTTCGCCGTCGACGCCCTTGGCGGGCTGGACACGCTGTTCAACAACGCGGGGATCATGCCGCACCAGGACGGGTCGTTCCTGGACGCGGACCTCGACCTGTGGCGGACCGTCACCGCGACCAACCTGCACGGGACAGTGCTGTGCTCCCGGCACGTGGTCCCGCACGTCATCGCGGCCGGTGGGGGAGCGGTGGTCAACATGAGCTCGTTCCTCGCGGTGACCGGGACGACCTACCCGCAGGACGCCTACTCCGCGAGCAAGGGCGCCATCTGCTCGCTCACGACGTCGATGGCCGTCCAGCTCGGCCGGCACGGGGTGCGGGTGAACGCCCTCGCGCCGGGGCCGATCCTCACCCCGCACGTCGAGCAGTTCTTCCCCGATCCGGAGGCGCGTCGGGTCCGACTGGCCCGGGTGCCGCTGGGGCGATTCGGTACACCGGACGACGCCGCCGAGCTGGCCTGCTTCCTGGCGTCCGACGCGGCCGGCTGGCTGACCGGGCAGGTCGTCGTCCTGGACGGCGGCATCTCCTGCCACTACCTATAGCCCACAACGAGAGGGTCCCGCCCGATGTGCCGACTGCTCGGCCACGCCAGCACCACACCGACGAGCCTGCTGGGGCTGCTCGGCGACGCCGATCTGGAGTCCTTTACCGCGCTGTCCCGCAAGCACGGGGACGGCTGGGGCACGGCCCGGGCCGCCGGGCACGCTCTGGCCGTCGAGAAGGCTCCGGACGCGGCCCACGCGAGCCGGCGCTTCGCCGAGCTGGCGCGGGAGGACTCGAGCGACCTGGCTCTGGTCCACCTGCGCTGGGCCACGCTGGGACTGCCGGTGGAGCCCGACAATACCCACCCGTTCAGCGATGGCCGGCTGGCGTTCGCCCACAACGGGTCCGTCACGCCGCGGACCGTCCTGGACGCGCTGGTCGACGACCGGGTACGCCTGCTCCAGCGCGGCAACACCGACTCCGAGCTGCTCTTCCTTGCACTGCTGTCCCGGCTGCCCGACGGTCCGGTCACGGACGACCAGGTCGTGCGGGCCTACGCCCAGATGCTCGCCGAGGTGCACGCGCTGCTCCCCGGGTGCAGCCTCAACGGCCTGCTGCTGACCCCGACCCGCCTAGTGGCGGCCTGCCGGCACGACCCGGCAGGGCACGAGGACGGCGACGTCGATTACTACCGGCTGGGCTGGCACGCGACGGTCTCGCGCGTCGTCGTCGCCTCCAGCGGGTGGGGCCGCGACTGGACCGACCTGCCCAACGGGCACCTGCTGGAGGTCGACCGCGGCACGCTCCACACCCGGGTCAGCCCCCTGCCGGAGGCCGCCGGACCCAACGTCGTCTGAGGCGGGCTACGGCAGGACGAAGCCGGTCGGCTCGGGGCGGGTGCCTGCCTCCTGGTAGGGGGCGGTCTGTTCCGTGCCGTCGTTGAGGAGCACCCCGAGGCTGCGGACGACGAGCCACTGGTCATTCTGCGTGTTGGCGACGAGGTCGGGACGCCCGTCGCCGTTGCCCCGCCGGCACGACAGCGGGATGTTCCCGTCGTGGACGCTGGTCTGGTCACCCGCCACGGACGTCCAGGTCGAACCCGTGGCCAGCAGCGCGACGGGCCGGCCGATCTGGGTGTCGTTGCAGCAGGACGTCAGTCGGACGATGTCCTGCCGCCCGTCGCCGTCGACGTCACCGACTTGCGCCTCCAGCGAGCCGCCGCACGACGGTTGGGCCGCGAGCCCCGGCAGTCTGACGAAGGCACCCTGGCCGGAGCGGTCCTACTCGTCGTCGGTCACCTGGTCCCGTCCGGCGGGTGCGACGATGCAGGCATGGGGACCGCTGCGTGAGGCTCGTGACCGCCCGGTGCTCCGTCGACTACGTCGGCCGGCTGACCGCCCACCTGCCCGAGGCGGTCCGGCTGCTGCTCTGCAAGGCCGACGGCAGTGTGCTGGTCCACTGCGACACGGGGGGCTACAAGCCGCTAATGTGGATGTCCCCACCCTGCTCGCTGCTCGTGCGCGACGACGTCTGGACCGTCACGAACAAGGGCGGCGAGCAGCTCGTCATCACGGTGGCCGAGGTCCTGTCGGACGTCACCCACGACCTCGGCACCGACCCCGGACTGGTCAAGGACGGTGTCGAGAAGCAGCTGCAGGCGCTGCTCGCCGACCAGTGCCACGTGCTCGGCGAGGGCTTCACACTGGTGCAGCGGGAGTACTTCACCGACATTGGTCCGGTCGACCTGCTGTGCCGCGACGGGTCCGGGGCGCACGTCCTGGTCGAGATCAAGCGGACGGCGGAGCTCGACTCCGTCGAGCAGCTCACCCGCTACCTGCAGCGGGTGAGCACGGTTTTGGGCGAGGTCCAGGGCGTGCTGGCGGCGCAGACCTTCAAGCCACAGGCCAAGGTGCTGGCGGCCGATCGCGGAATCACCTGCGTGCAGGTCGACTACGAGCTGCTCAAGGGCCTTGAGCCCGGGGTGCCGACCCTGTTCTGATCCGCCGGTAACCTCTGGCCACAACCCCGGTGCTCGAGGAGAAGTCGTGGCGTTCAGCAAGGTCGGCGTGGTCGGGCTCGGCACCATGGGTGCGGGCATCGCGGAGGTCCTGGCGCGCTCGGGCATCGAGGTCGTCGGGATCGAGGGTGACGACGCGAGCGTCGAGCGAGCCCGCGGGCACCTGGCGGCCTCCACGGCCCGGGCCGTCAAGCGCGGCAAGCTCACCGACGACGAGGTCGCGATGCTGCTGGGGCGCATCACGACCAGCACGGACCTGTCGGCCGTGAAGGACTGCGAGCTGGTCATCGAGGCGATCCCGGAGCGGATGGAGCTCAAACGGGACCTGTTCGCCCGGCTCGACGCACTGCTCCCGCCGGACGCCGTCCTGGCCACCAACACCTCGGCGCTGTCGGTCACCGAGCTCGCGACCGGCACCGGCCGGCCCTCCAAGGTCGTGGGGCTGCACTGGTTCAACCCCGCCCCGGTCATGGGCCTGGTCGAGGTCGTGCGCACCGTCGTCACGGACCCGTCGGTCGTCGAGCAGGTGCAGGAGCTCGTCACGCAGGTCGGCAAGACCGCGGCCACCGCCGGCGACCGAGCGGGCTTCATCGCCAACGCGCTGCTGTTCGGCTACCTCAACAACGCCGTCAAGATGTATGAGTCGCGCTACGCCAGCCGTGAGGACATCGACGCCGCCATGCGCTTTGGCTGCGGGCACCCGATGGGCCCGCTGGCACTGCTCGACCTCATCGGCCTGGACTCGGCGCACGAGATCCTGGAGACGATGTACGCGCAGAGCCGTGACCACAGGCACGCGCCCGCACCGCTGCTCAAGCAGTACGTCACCGCCGGCCTGCTCGGCCGCAAGACCGGACGGGGGCTCTACACGTACGCTGCCAAGGACTCCTCCGAGGTCGTGGCCGACGCCGACACCGCGCCGGCTGGCAGCACGGCGAGCCCGCGGCCCGTCAGCACGATCGGCGTCATCGGCACCGGCACGATGGCCACCGGGATCATCGAGGTCTGCGCCAAGAGCGGTTACGACGTGGTCTTCCGGGCCCGTGGCAAGGACAAGGTCGCGGGAGTGCTGAAGGCGCTCGTCGGCTCGCTCGACAAGGCCGTGCAGAAGGGCCGGCTGACCGAGGAGGCCAAGGCGCAGGCGCTGGGCCGGGTCACGGGCACCACGGCCCTCGAGGACCTCAGGGACTGCCAGCTGGTCATCGAGGCCGTCGCCGAGGAGCTCTCGATCAAGAAGGCGATCTTCTCGGCCCTGGACGACATCCTGGCGCCGGGTGCTGTGCTGGCGACCACGACCTCGAGCCTACCGGTGATCGAGTGCGCGACCGCCACCTCCCGGCCGCAGGACGTCGTCGGCATGCACTGGTTCAACCCGGCGACCGTCATGAAGCTCGTCGAGGTCGTGCCCACGGTCACGACGGCCCCCGACGTCGTCGCCACGGTGCTGGAGGTCTGCGGGCGGACCGGCAAGCACGCAGTGCTCTGCGGTGACCGGGCTGGGTTCATCGTCAACGCGCTGCTGTTCCCCTACCTCAACGACGCCGTCAAGATGCTCGAGGCGCACTACGCGACGACCGACGACATCGACTTCGCAATGACCGCCGGCTGCGGGCACCCGATGGGCCCGTTCGCGCTCATCGACGTCGTCGGCCTGGACGTCTCCCTGGCGATCCAGCAAACGCTGTACGACGAGTTCCGCGAGCCGGGCGACTCGCCCGCACCGATGCTGGAGCACCTGGTGAAGGCCGGCTACCTGGGGCGCAAGACCGGCCGTGGCTTTCGCGACTACGCCCGCCGCTAGGCATGCCCAGGGGGTCCAGCCGCTCGGCGAAGCGCGCCGCCGCCGAGGCCGCGCTGCGGGCGGCCGACGGCCCCGTCCTGCGGGCGCCCGCCGGGGAGCGCACGGA
>JAYTHS010000107.1:0-16802 GCA_043732345.1 Frankiales bacterium
ACGGCCACCCGGGAGGGCAGGCCCGCGATCCGGAGCATGACCGCCATGGCGGTGGCGTACTGCTCGCAGAAGCCCTGCCGTCCCTTCAGGAAGGCCTCGAGAGCGTCCGGGACGGACGCCGTCGGCCGGCTTGCGCGCAGGTCGTAGCGGAACAGCCCGCTGCGGAACCACGCCTGCAGCGCCACGGCCCTGTCGTACGGCGTGGCGCCGCCCTTGACCACGCTGCGGGTGAGCGCCGCGACGTACGGCGTGACCTCCAGCGGCTGGCCGTAGCGGCGGGAGACCGTCGGGTCCACCGGGTCTGTCGCCGAGGCCTCCAGGGCGGCCCGGTCAGCCAGCACCCTGCTCGAGGTGACGGTGTAGGCGGGCAGCCCGGAGGTGCTGCGGGTAGCCGAGAAGATGGTCTGCGTCCCGCTGTCCCACAGCCATCGACCGTTGACGGCCACCTTGGTGGGGCCGAGAGGCGAGGGCAGCCAGCGCACGTCCAGGCTGTCGATCCCGATCCGCGTCGTCGCCCGCTGCCGGTTGGTCGCGGTATCGCCGGGAGCCTGGTCGATGCCGTTCTGCACCCGGGCGCCGTTCGTGTCGGCCTCAAAGCGGGTGTAGGTCCAGCCCGCCCCGGTGTAGCTGTCCAGGGTGGTCATGCGCAGGTAGTCCGGGTTCGGGTCGGAGGTCGAGTAGACCAGCAGCTGCCGGGGGGTCGGCAGGTTGAGCTCGTCCTGCAGCTGGGTGATCGGGTCGTAGGTCGTGGACACCGTCCCGCCCGTGCCCTCGGACCCACCGCCGTTCCCGTTGCCGCCCACGAGCCGGCCGTCCAGCCCGGGGAGCAGCCCCGGGACGACGACCGCCAACCCGACCGCGGCAGCGCCGATCCGGCGTCCCACCCGTCCCAGTCCCGCCTGGTCGCCTCCGGGTCGGGCCCCGGGGGAGGTCTCCCGCAGGGGGGCGCCCCACCGACCGACCCGGTCGTCGCCCTCGACCAGCAGCAGCCCCAGCCAGCCGGCCGCGCCCAGGCCGAAGGGCAGCCACCCCAGACCGCCCGGCAGGACCGCCGACGGCACGGCGAACAGCAGCAGCAGGGGCACGCCGGCGAGCGCGGCCCGGTCCAACACGACGGCGGTGAGATCGACCAGGAGCGCGATCCCCGCCACCCCCGCCGCGGTGAGCAGCACCAGCCCGGTGCGGGTCGGGACGGGTGGCCCGTAGTGGGCGATGTCGTGCCTGCCCTGCTCGACTAGCAGTCGCAGCGCCGTCACGGTCCGGCCGCTCGGGATCAGCCCACCGGTCAGGGCCCGCGAGGCGAACACCTGGCACAGGTAGTACGCCGCGACGGCCAGACCCACCAGCGGCTGCAGGACCCGCGGGATCCCGGCGGCCCGGCTCGCCAGACCGGCGAGGACGACGATGAGGACCGCCCCCAGGACGCGCAGGACCCAGGCCTGGCCGTCGTAGAGCGGGAGCAGGGCGGAGCTGGCCAGGGCGACGGCCACCCCCGAGGCCAGCGTCAGTCGGGTTGTGGTGCTCACGCTCCAGCTCCCTGCAACGGTCGTCCCCCGGCACCGCGACCGCTGGCCTGCGGCCAGACCGACGCCAGCGAGGTACCGAGTGCGACGGGCAGCACGCGCCAGCCGGCGCCCGTCAGCAGCGCGACCGAGGCGTCGTAGGACGCCAGCGCCCGCTCGCGGGCCTTCGACGAGCCGACCGCCCACGAGTCGGTGTCCACCAGGACCGCGACGCAGGCCGCGGACCCGTGGCGCAGCCGGGCCAGGGAGCCTGCCTCCTCCGGGGTCAGGCTCCCGACGACGGCGACGAGCACGCCGTCGATCCCGCCGCGGCGCAGCCGTTCGCTCGCGGGCAGCAGCGTCGTCCCGGTCGAGGCCGCCGTCCCGGCCAGGACGTCCAAAATCGCCGCCTCAGTGCCCGGGACCCCGGGCGGCAGCAGGTCCAGGCCGGTGTCACCGAGCATCCGCAGGCCGTACCCCGCGCGCCCCAGGACGACCGCAACACTGGCGACGGCGCTCACCGCCCACTCGTAGGACGAGCCAGGGCCGTCACCGCGGTGGGCGGCCGTCCGGGCGTCGAGCAGCAGGGTCGCCCGGCTGGAGAAGGGCTGCTCCTCCCGCCGGACCATCAGCTCGCCGACCCGGGCGGTGGAGCGCCAGTGGACCTTGCGCAGGTCGTCGCCATAGCGGTACTCGCGGGTGGCGGCGTCGTCGCTGCCGGAGACCGCGACGGAGCGCGCCGTCGCCTCGCCACCGCCGGCCCAGTCGCCGCCCAGCCGCACTGCCGGCAGCGGCCACAGGACGGGGGTGACGAGCAGGTCGTCCACCGAGGTGAAGGACCGGGACAGCTCGCATAGGCCGAACGGGTCGGTGAGCCGGACCGACAGCGGGCCGACCCGGAACCGGCCGCGTGCCTCGGCCCGGACGGGGTAGCTGACCTCCCGGACGCCCTGCGGCTCGACCCGGTCCAGCACGAACCGTGGCCGACCACCCAGGACGTAGGGCAGTGCGTCCTCCATGAGCAGCACCCCGCTGGGCAGCCGTGAGACGTTGTCGAGGCGGATGCGCACGGAGGTCGGCTCACCGGCCGGCACCCGCGCTGGGTCGAGCTGGCGGCTGCACGCCAGCCGGTAGCGCGTGCGGGAGACGACGGTGAGCGCGACCAGCGGGAGGGCCAGCAGGAAGATGGCGGCCCGCAGCAGGTCACGCTCGCCCAGCGCGACGGCGCAGACCGCCAGCGCCGACCCGGCGGCGAGCAGGCTGCGCCCTCGCGTCGTCAGTCCCGACAGCAGCCCGGACGGCATGCCGAGCACGGTCAGCGCTTCGTGGACCGGGGCAGGGGGAGCCGCTCGACGAGAGCCTGGACGACCGCCTCCGTCGTGCGCCGGGCGACCTGGGCCTCCGCGGTCGGGAGCAGCCGGTGCGCCAGCACGGGAACGGCGAGCCCCTGGACGTCGTCGGGCAGCACGTAGTCCCGGCCCTCCAGCCCGGCTGCCGCCCGCGCGGCGCGCAGCAGCTGCAGCGACGAGCGCGGAGACGCGCCCAGGCGCAGCTCCGGCGCAGTCCGGGTCGCCGACACCAGGTCGACGACGTAGCGCTTGACCTCGTCGGACACGTGGACCGCGCGCACGACGTCGATGAGCTTGCGCACCTCACTTGCGTCCGCGACCGCGTCCAGGTCGTCCAGCGCCGCCGGCCCGCCGTGGGTGTCGAGCATGTCGAGCTCGGCGGCGGCCGAGGGGTAACCCATCGAGACCCGGGCCGTGAAGCGGTCGCGCTGCGCCTCCGGGAGCGGGTAGGTCCCCTCCATCTCGATCGGGTTCTGGGTCGCGATGACCATGAACGGCGCCTCCAGCACGTACGTCGAGCCGTCAACGGTGACCTGCCGCTCCTCCATGGCCTCGAGCAGCGCGGACTGGGTCTTGGGAGAGGCCCGGTTGATCTCATCGCCGACCACGATGTTGGCGAATACGGCACCCGGCTTGAACTCGAACTCGCGGGACTCGAGGTCATAGACCGACACGCCCGTGACGTCCGACGGGAGCAGATCGGGGGTGAACTGGATGCGCCTGACCGAGCAGTCGACGGAGCGCGCCAGCGCCTTCGCGAGCATCGTCTTGCCGACGCCCGGTACGTCCTCGATGAGCAGGTGGCCCTCGGCGAGCATGACCACCAGAGCCAGGCGGACCACCTCGGGCTTGCCCTCGATGACGCGCTCGATGTTGGCGCGGATGCGACCGGCGGCCTCCAGCAGGGAGTCCAGACCGAGCGTCTCGGAGGGGGGGCGGCGTGCCACGGGCGGGCCTTCCGGGGGCGGGGACGGCCTACGGGGCCGGGGTGAGCAGTCTGGCACCCGCACCGCTCCTGCGCCTCCGGCTGCGACGGCTCGCTTGCTCCCACGACGAGCCGGGACAGGCCGCGGTTCCCCACCGGCGCCCCACCGGGGCTCGCTGTTCCTCCACTCCGCACCACGAGCGGGCCAGACAACGGTCCGCCACGCCCACCACGTGCCCACGCAGGTCGACAGGGGCCAGGTGTGGCGTGAGAGACGGGCTCGCGGGGTCCCGGTGCTGTCCCGCGACCGGCGCAGGTCAGCCCCATGATGTGGGGGAGAAGTGGTGTCCAAAGCCACCGTATGTCGTTGACAGTGGGGAAGGGTGGGGTAGCGTGGGGAGCACGGAGCCGCCAGGGCTCCCGGAGGTGAGGCGGCCGTGTTCCTCGGCACGCACACCCCCAAGCTCGACGACAAGGGCCGGCTGTTCCTGCCCGCCCGGTTTCGACCGGAGCTGGCCCCGGGGGTCGTGATGACCAAGGGGCAGGAGGGCTGCGTGTTCGTCTTCACTCAGGCCGCTTTCGCCGCCGAGGCCGCTCGCCGACAGGCGCTGGCCGTAATCGACCCGGGCGACCGGGCCGCGCGCACGAACGACCGGCTGTTCTTCGCCAGCGCCTTCGACCAGGAGCCGGACAAGCAGGGGCGCATCACGGTCCCGACCGCCCTCCGAGAGTACGCCGGGCTCGTCAAGGAGTGCGTCGTCCTCGGCGCCAACACCCGCCTGGAGATCTGGGACTCCTTGTCCTGGGCCATCTACGAGCGCGAGCAGGAGCCGGCCTTCGCCGGTTCCGCCCAGGCCTGAGCCAGCACTGCCAGCGCCAGCACGAGCACGAGCACGAGCAGCACCACCAGAACAGCACGACCAGCACGACACCGAGTGGGCTCGTCCTGCGAGGTCTCCGACCGCCTCGCCTCCTGGCGCACCTTCCCCGGTGCCAGGCGGCGGAGCGGGAGGGGACCTGGCAGCACGAGCCGGCACCACCGGCACCACCGGCACCACCGGCACCACCGCACCACCCTCGGGTCCGCGAGCCCTCGGGGGACGCTCCACAGGCGGGACCCGCGATGACCAGCAGCACCGACGGAGCGGCCCACGTGCCGGTGCTCCTCGACCGCTGCCTGGCTCTGCTCGCGCCCGCGCTGAACAGCCCGGACGACGTTGTCGTCGACTGCACCCTGGGCATGGGGGGTCACGCGCAGGCCTTGCTGGACCGGACCTCGGCCCGCCTGGTCGGCCTGGACCGCGACCCCGACGCCCTTCGGCGCTCCGGTCAGCGGCTTGCGGCGTACGGCGACCGGGTCACGCTCGTGCACGCCGTGTACGACGAGCTGCCCGAGGTGCTCGCCGACCTCGGGCTCACCAGCGTGCAAGGGGTGCTGTTCGACCTCGGGGTCAGCTCGCTGCAGCTCGACGAGGCCGACCGCGGCTTCGCCTACGCCCAGGACGCGCCGCTGGACATGCGCATGGACAACACCACGGGCCCTACGGCGGCCGACATCGTCAACCACTACGACGGCAAGGCCCTCGCGCGGGTGCTCAAGGAGTACGGCGACGAGCGCTTCGCCTCCCGGATCGCCGATGCGATCGTCCGGGAGCGGGCCCGGTCACCGCTGACCTCGACCGCCAGGCTCGCCGACCTCGTCCGTGACGCCATCCCGGCAGCGACCCGGCGCACCGGTGGGCATCCCGCCAAGCGCACGTTCCAGGCCCTGCGCATCGAGGTCAACGACGAGCTCGGTGTCCTGCGGCGCGCCGTCCCGGCAGCCCTGCAAGCGCTGGCCGTCGGTGGTCGCGTCGTGATCCTGAGCTACCAGTCCCTTGAGGACAAGATCGTGAAGTCCGCGCTGGCCGCGCTGTCGACCTCGACGGTGCCGGTTGAGCTCCCGTTCGTGCCCGAGGGCTCGGCGCCGGAGCTGGTCCTGCTGGTCAGGGGCAGCGAGAAGGCCCCGGACAGCGAGATCGTGGACAACCCCCGGGCTCAGTCCGTCCGGCTGCGTGCGGCGGAGCGGGTGCGGGCCGCGTGAGCGGCAGCACCGCCCGCGCAGTGGGCCAGGGCAGCACCGCCCGGGTCGCGGGGAGCCGGGCGCGGGTCATGCCCGGCAGCGTCCCGCGTCGTACCGCTGCGTTGCGGCTGGTCCCGCAGCGTCGTTCGAGCGCGGCCAACGCACCGTTCGCTGTCGTGCTGGTCTGCCTGCTGGCCGGGGGGCTGCTCGGCCTGCTGCTGCTCAACACGCTGGTCGCCCAGCAGAGCTTCCGCCTCCACGACCTTGCGGCGCGCGCCGCGGTCCTGCAGGAGCAGGAGCAGGCGATGACCCGCCAGACGCAGACCCTGCAGGCCCCGGGGGTGCTCGCCGCCCGGGCGCTGCGTCTCGGGATGGTCGAGGGCGGGCCGCCGGCCTTCCTGCGGCTCTCGGACGGTGCGGTGCTCGGCAAGCCCGTGGCCGGCAGGGTCCCCGCCTCGCCCGCCCCGCCCGCCTCGCCCGCCCCGCCTGCGCCCCGCGTGGCGAGCGCCGGTGCGACGGCGACGGCGGTGACGAATCGACCAAACCAGACCAGCGGTACGTCGGGGGCCTCGTCAACGGCTGGCCAGGCCCAGAAGGCCGCAGGCCGAGCTCCAGCCACGGCGGGCCGCGCCCCGACCACGACGGGCCGCACCCCGACCACGACGGGCCGAGCCACGACCACGACGGGCCGCACCCCGACCCCAGCAGGAGCCGCTCGGTGACCCCTCCCCGTCGGCCCGCCGCCCCTGCTGCGCCGAACAGCACGATCGCCCCACGTCCCAGGACCGCCTCACGTCCCAGGACCGCCTCACGTCCCAGCACCTCCTCACGTCCCACCGCATCCGCACGTCCCTCGTCCGCCTCCCGCCCCGCCGCGCCCCGGCAGGGCGGCCAGGGATCCCGACCTGGCGCAAGACACCGGCCGACCGGCGTACGGCGGCCCCCGGTCCGGCGCCGCGCACCGCTCGGCCGCCCGGGGGTCCGGCTGCGCGGCGGGCTGCTCGCGGTGCTCATCGTCCTGGTCCTCGTCGGTGGACGGCTCTTCCAGCTCCAGGGGCTGCAGCCGGCGGCCTTCGCGGCAGCGGCGGCAGCGCAGGGCCAGCAGACCGTCGTCCTGCACGCCTCCCGCGGGGAGGTGCTGGACCGGTCCGGTGACGTCCTCGCCATGTCGGTCGAGGCCCGGGCGATCTACGCGGAGCCGCGCACCATCGCGAAGGCGACCTGCCCGGCCGTCCGCACAGCGACGACGACCCCCTGCGATCCCCGGAGCATCGCTGCGGCCCTGTCACCGGTGCTGCACCTGCCCGTGGCCCGCCTGACGGCCCAGCTCTCCCGAAGCCAGGCCTTCGTCTACCTGGCCAGGGGCCTGGAACCAGCCGTCGCCGCCCAGGTCGCGCTCCTCGACCTGCCCGGGGTGGGCGTCCTGAGCGAGCCGCGCCGGGTCCACCCCGGAGGCACCCTGGCCGCGAGCGTCCTGGGCTTCACCGACCTCGACGGCAACGGCATCCAGGGCGTCGAGTCCTCCTGGCAGTCGGTCCTGGCCGGCAAGGACGGGTCCACCACCGGCCTGTTCGACCACGGCGGCCGTCGCATCCCGACTAACGGCTCCCGCACCACCGCACCGGTCCCCGGCACGAGTGTCCAGCTCACGATCGACCGGGACCTGCAGTGGTACGCCCAGTCGGTGCTCGCCCAGGAGGTCAAGGCCACCGGGGCGAAGAACGGCACGGCCGTCGTCGAGGACGTCCGGACCGGGCAGGTCCTGGCGCTCGCCACCGCACCGTCGTTCGACCCCGATCACCGGGTCGGGATGCAGCTCGACGACCTGGGCAACCCCGCGGTCAACGAGGTCTACGAGCCCGGGAGCGTCAATAAGGTGATCAGCGCCGCTGCTGCGCTGCAGGCAGGGGTCGTCACGCCGGACACCGTCATCACGGTTCCCCCGACCCTCCAGATCGGGGCACACACCGTGCACGACGCCGAGCGGCATGGGACCGAGCACCTGACCTTCACGGGGGTGCTCGCGAAGTCGAGCAACATCGGGACCGTAGAGGTCGCGCAGCGGGTCGGGCAGCAGCGCCTCTACGACATGCTCCGGGCCTTTGGCTTCGGGACGGTCAGTGGCCTGGGACTGCCCGGTGAGAGCCGAGGAGTCATCCCGCGACCGGCCGACTGGTCCGGGTCGTCGATCGCCACCATCCCGATCGGGCAGGGCATCTCGGTCAACGCCATCCAGGTCGCGTCGGTCTACGCGACTCTCGCCAACGGCGGGGTCCGGGTGACCCCCAACATCGTCCTGGGCCTGCGCGATGCCGCCGGCCACCTCACTCCGTCGAAGCCTGCGACGTCCTGTCGGGTCGTCAGCAAGGTCGTCGCGGACCAGGTGCGGGCCATGCTCGAGACGGTCGTATCTGAGCAGGGAACGGCCCCCAAGGCCGCCATCGCCGGCTACCGCGTAGCCGGCAAGACGGGCACCGCCCAGCGCGTGGTCGGCGGCCGGTATGACGGCAGCTACACCTCCTCGTTCATCGGCTTCGCACCGGCCGATGCCCCGCGCTTCGTGACGGCGGTCGTCCTGCAGGGAACAGGCGCGAAGGGGTACTTCGGTGGCGACGTCGCGGCTCCGGTCTTCAGCTCCGTCATGGCGTTCGCCCTGCGCGGGGCGGGAGTCGCCCCCACAGGCACCCGCCCGCCGGTGCTGCGGCTCACCGCCTCGGACCCGGCGGTCCAGGCGGCGACCACCGGCCTGCCCAGCCTGCCCGTCGTAGCCGGCCGGACCCGCGTCCTCGGCCGCTCTGCGCAGCAGCCCGCCCGATAGCCTCGCTACGTGCCCGCGACCCCGGTCGGCGCTCTGCGTCCCACCGAGCCAGCTCGACGACCGCTGCCCGAGCTGCTGGTCGCCGTGCCTGACCTGCTCGTCCAGGGCTCCCCCGACGGGGTGCTGCTGACGGGGTGCACGCACGTCAGCGGTGCGGTGCAGCCGGGTGACCTGTACGCCGCGCTGCCCGGAGCGCGGGTCCATGGCGCGGACTTCGCCGGGGACGCCGTCGCCGCCGGAGCCGTCGCGGTGCTGACCGACCACGCCGGGGCGGACCGGCTCGCCCTTGACGTCCCGGTCCTGGTCGCGACCGACCCCCGCGCCGTCCTCGGTGCCATCGCCTCCTGGGTCCACGGTGACCCGTCGGCCGAGCTGCTCGTGCTGGGTGTGACCGGCACCAACGGCAAGACCACGACGGCGTTCCTGCTGGAGGCGGGTCTGCGGGCCGCCGGGCGGAGCACCGCGCTGCTCGGGACCGTCGTCACCCGGATCGGTGACCAGGAGGTGCCGAGCACCCGGACCACGCCCGAGGCCACCGACCTGCATGCCCTGTTCGCCGTGATGCGGGAGCGGGGAGTCGACGCTGTCGCCATGGAAGTCTCGAGTCACGCCCTCGCGCTCGGCCGCGTCGACGGGGTGCGGTTCGACACCTGCGTGTTCACCAACCTGTCCCAGGACCACCTGGACTTCCACGCCTCCATGGAGGAGTACGAGGCGGCCAAGGCCTCGCTGTTCGTCCCCGAGCGGACCACCAGGGCGGTCGTCTGCACCGACGATGCCGCTGGCCGCCGGCTCGCCGCGTCGACCGCGGTGCCGGTGCAGACCTACGGCGCGCAGGGGCAGTGGCGGGCCGAGGGCATCGAGCTGCGGCCGGACGGCAGCTCCTTCCGGTTGGTCGGCCCGGGCGTCGAGGAGCCCGCCGCCGTGCGGCTGCCCGGGGCGTTCAACGTCTGCAACGCCGTCGGCGCGCTGGCCTGCCTCATCTCCTCCGGCGTCGATGCTGCCGATGCTGCGGACGGGATCGCCTCGCTGGCAGGGGTTCCCGGACGCATGGAGCGCATCGACGAGGGTCAGCCCTTCGCCGCGCTCGTCGACTACGCCCACACCCCGGACGCCGTCCGGACGCTCCTGACGACCGTGCGCGAGGTCACGCCCGGGCGGGTCCTGGTCGTGCTCGGCTGCGGCGGCGATCGGGACCGCGGGAAGCGCCCGCTCATGGGCGCGGCTGCTGTCGAGGGAGCCGATGTGGCCGTCCTCACCAGTGACAACCCGCGCGGCGAGGACCCCTTGACGATCCTCGCCCAGATGTCAGCCCCCGGCGCCGTCGTCGAGCCCGACCGCAGGGTCGCCATCGAGCTCGCCGTACGGCAAGCGCGGCCCGGGGACACCGTCGTGGTCGCGGGCAAGGGCCACGAGAGCGGCCAGGACGTCGGCGGGGTCGTCATGCCGTTCGATGACCGCGAGGTCCTGCGCGAGGCCCTCAGGGCGGTGCTCGCGTGACGTCGTCACCCGCGGTGCTGGTGGTGGAGCCCACCCTGTCGGCCGTGCGGGAGGGGTTGCGGGACCTGGCGGTCGCGAGCCGTGGCAAGACGTTCCGCACGATCGCGGTCCTCGGGGACCTGGACGGCACCCGAGAGGCGCGCATGGACCTCGGGCGGTTCCTCGTCCGGCTCGACATCAGCGTCCTGGTCGCCGTCGGTGACCTCGCCGGCAGCGTCCACGCCGGCGCCGTTCTCGAGGGGTCCTGGGGCGAGGAGTCCCGACACGTCGACACTCCCGAGGCTGCGGTCGCGCTGCTGCGCGAGGAGCTGCTCGTCGATGACGTCGTCCTGGTGGCGGGGCTTCCCATGGTCCTCCACGCCCTGGAGGGGACCCCATGATCTCGGTGCTCGTGGCCGCGATGACTGCACTGGTCCTCACCCTGCTCGGCACGCCTGCGGTGGTCCGGCTGTTCCGTCGCCGCGGCTACGGCCAGGAGATCCGCGAAGACGGCCCGGCCAGCCACGCCACCAAGCGCGGCACCCCCACGATGGGCGGCACGGTCATCCTGCTGGCCACCTTCACCGGCTACCTGGTGGCGCACCTGCTTGCGCTGCGCAACCCCGGGCGCGGACCCACCGCCAGCGGGCTGCTCGTGCTGGGCCTGATGGGGAGCCTGGGCATCATCGGCTTCCTCGACGACTTCATCAAGATCCGCAAGCAGCGCTCGCTCGGGCTCAGCGCTGCCGCGAAGTTCGGCGGCCAGCTCATCGCTGGTGTTGGCTTCGCCGTACTGGCTCTGCAGTTCCGCAACAAGGCCGGGCTGACCCCCGCCTCCACCCAGCTGTCCTTCGTCAGGGACCACGCCGCCATCGAGCTCGGCAGCATCGGTTTCGTGGTGTTCGCCTACCTCGTCGTCACCGGCACGAGCAACGCCGTGAACCTCACCGACGGCCTGGACGGACTGGCGGCGGGCACGTCGGTCATGGTGCTCGCGTCGTACGTGATCATCGCCTTCTGGCAGTTCGGCAACTCCTGCGCCCGCGCCGCGACGCACGGCTGCTACACCGCCCGCGACCCGCTGGACGTCGCGCTGGTCGCCGCGGCCGCGATGGGCGCGTGCTTCGGGTTCCTGTGGTGGAACGCTAGCCCCGCGAAGATCTTCATGGGCGACACCGGGTCACTGTCCCTCGGCGGCCTGTTTGCCGGGCTCGCGATCGTCACCCGCACTGAGCTGCTGCTGGTCGTGCTTGGCGGGCTCTTCGTCATCGAGACCCTGTCGGTCATCATCCAGATCGGGTCGTTCAAGCTGACCCGCAAGCGGGTGTTCAACATGGCCCCGATCCACCACCACTTCGAGCTCGCCGGGTGGGTGGAGAACACCGTCATCGTGCGGTTCTGGATCATCGGTGGGCTGGCCGTAGCCTTCGGGCTGGGCCTGTTCTACGCCGAGTACCTCTCCACCGGTCCGCTCGGCTGATGCCAGTGCGAGGCACCGCGTACGACGGTCTGCCGGTCGCCGTGACAGGGGCCGGCGTATCGGGTGCGGCGGCCGCCCGGGCCCTGCGCGACCTCGGGGCGAGGGTGACCGTCGTCGACAGCTCACCGGCGGCCCGGGAGACCCTGGCGGAGCAGGGGTTCGCCACGTCCGTCGCCCTGCCCGACGAGCTCGGCCTAGTGGTCACCTCGCCGGGGTTTCGGCCGACCTCGCCGCTGCTGCTCGAGGCCGCCGCCCGCGGGGTCGAGATCGTGGGCGAGGTCGAGCTGGCCTGGCGGCTGCGGCCACCGGCCGCGGCACCCTGGCTCGCTGTGACGGGCACCAACGGCAAGACCACGACGGTCAAGATGCTCGAGGCGGTCCTGCGCGCCGCCGGTCATCGGGCGGTCGCCGCCGGCAACGTCGGACTGCCGCTGCTGGAGGCGGTCCTGGACACCGACCCCTTCGACGTCCTCGCCGTCGAGCTGTCCAGCTTCCAGCTGCACTGGTCGTCCACGGTCCGGCCCCACACCGGTGCCGTGCTGAACGTCGCCGACGACCACACCGACTGGCACGGCAGCTTCCAGGAGTACGCCCTGGCCAAAGCCAAGGTGCTCGATGCCGACACCAGTGTCGCGGGCCTGGACGACGAGGTCAGCCGGACCCTGCTGAACCGGGCCCGGGGCAGGCGGGTCGGCTTCACGCTGCGGGTCCCGCGGGCCGGTGACGTCGGTCTGGTCGAGGACCTGCTGGTCGACCGGGCCTTCCCCGACGTACCGGGGGAGGGCACCGAGCTGGCCGTTCTTTCGGACCTGACCGTCACCGGGAGCCACAACGTCGCGAACGCCCTCGCCGCGGCGACGCTGGCCCGGTCGTACGGCGTGCCCGCCACCGCCGTGCGCGACGGCCTGCGGGCCTTCCTGCCGGAGCCGCACCGCAACGCGCTGGTGCGGGAGGTCGACGGGGTGGCGTGGGTCGACGACAGCAAGGCGACCAACCCGCACGCCGCCGCGGCTGCCCTGGCGGCCTACGACGCCGTGGTGTGGGTCGCGGGGGGCCTGCTCAAGGGGGCCGACGTGGACGACCTCGTCCGGCGAGCCGCGCCGGTCCTGCACGGGGTCGTCCTGCTCGGGACGGATCGGTCACCCCTGCGTGACGCGCTGTCACGACACGCGCCCGATGTCCCGGTCCTGGAGGTGGAACGCCTCGACACTGGGGCGATGCACGAGGTCGTCACCGCTGCCCGCAGGCTCGCCCGTCCCGGGGACACCGTCCTGCTCGCGCCGGCGGCCGCGTCCATGGACTGCTTTCACGACTACGCCGAACGCGGCCGGCTGTTCGCGCAGGAGGTGGCCGGCCTGTGACGACCGTCCCGGTGGGCACCTCGCGGCCCAGAGCCGTCCCGACGGCGCCCCCCCGGGCCCTGCACCGGCCGCTCGCGTCGTACTACCTGGTGCTGGCCAGCACCAGTCTGCTGCTCGCGCTTGGGCTGGTCATGGTGCTGTCGGGCAGCAGCGTGCGTTCCTACGCGACATACGGCAACTCCTACGCGATCGCGCTCAAGCAGGCGGTGTACGTCACGGTGGGGATGCCTCTGGCGTGGCTTTCCTCGCGCGCCCCGGTGCGGGTGCTGCGGCTGACCGGCACCCCGCTGCTGCTGCTCTCGCTGGTGCTGCTCGTGCTGGTGATGGTTCCGGGGGTCGGGCTCAACGTCGACGGTGCCACCCGCTGGATCCCGCTGCCCGGCTTCAACCTGCAGCCCTCCGAGCTGGCCAAGCTCGCGCTCGCCCTGTGGGGGGCGGACCTGCTGGTGCGCAAGAAGCGGCTGCTGGGGGAGTGGAAGCACCTGCTCGTCCCGCTGCTGCCGGTGACCTGCGTCGCGGCCACCCTGGTCCTGCTCGAGCCGGACATGGGGACGATGATCGTGCTGGTCTCGGTGATGATGGCACTGCTGTGGGTCGTCGGTGCCCCCGGCCGCGTCTTCGCCGGGCTGCTCGCCACGGCGGCCGTGTGCGTGACCGTCCTCGCCGTGGCCGCCCCATACCGACTGGCCCGGCTGACCCACTTCATGGACCCGTGCGCCGCCCACCAGAAGCTCGACGGGGGCTTCCAGGCCTGCCAGGGACTGCTGGCCCTGTCCTCCGGAGGGTGGTTCGGGCTCGGCCTCGGCGCCAGCCGGGAGAAGTGGCCCGGCGGCCTCCCCAACCCCTACACCGACTACGTCTATGCGATCGTCGGCGAGGAGCTCGGGCTGCTCGGCACCCTCACCGTCCTGCTGCTGTTCGGGACCCTCGTCTACGCGGGCGTCAGGATCGCCAAGCGCACGAGCGACCCGTTCTGCCGGCTCGCCGCCGCCGGCATCACCGCCTGGATCGCGGCGCAGGCCCTGGTGAACATGGGAGCCGTCGTCGGGCTGCTCCCGATCACCGGCATCCCGCTGCCCCTCATCTCCTTCGGCGGCTCGGCGCTGGTCCCCATGATGATCGCCATCGGAATCCTGCTGTCCTTCGCCCGCCGTGAGCCTGGAGCCTCCGCCGCGCTGGCCGCGAGGCAGTCCCGGCTGCGCGGTCTGGTGCACCGGGGGACCCGCCCCGCCGTACCCGTCCAGCGGGCGCGCTGGTGACGCACGTGGTCCTTGCCGGGGGCGGGTCGGCGGGACACGTCGAGCCGGCGATGGCCACGGCCGATGCGCTGCGTCGCCGGGACCCCTCGATCGGCATTACCGCCCTGGGTACCGCGACCGGCCTGGAGGCCCGGCTCGTGCCGGCCCGGGGCTACGAGCTCGTGCTGGTCCCGAAGGTCCCGCTGCCTCGCCGCCCGACGCTGGACCTGCTGCGTGTCCCGGGACGCCTGCTGGCAGCGGTCCGTCAGGCCGGGGCCCACCTGGACCGCGTGCAGGCCGACGTCGTGGTCGGCTTCGGGGGCTACGTGTCCCTGCCGGCGTACCTTGCCGCCCGCCGCCGCAAGGTCCCAGTCGTCGTGCACGAGGCCAACGCCAAGGCCGGTCTGGCCAACCGCGTCGGAGCCCGAACGGCGGCCCGGGTCGCTGCGGCCGTCGCCGGCAGCGGGCTCAGGGACGCCGTCGTCCTCGGGATCCCCCTGCGCCGCAGCATCTCCCAACTCGACCGGACCTCGAGTCGCGAGGCAGCCAGGAGCGGCTTCGGGCTGCACGACGGTCCGGTCCTGCTGGTGACCGGCGGCTCCCAGGGGGCCCGGCGCCTCAACACCGCGGTCGCCGGGGCGGCGCCGGCTCTGGCCACGGCCGGGGTGCAGGTCCTGCACGTAACGGGCCCGACCCAGGCGGACGTCGTCAGGGAGCTGCTCGGGCCACACGCACCGGTCACCCACCACGTCCGGGACTACGTCGACCGGATGGACCTCGCCTACGCGGCCAGCGACCTGGTGCTCTGCCGGGCCGGTGCGATGACCTGCGCCGAGCTCGCGGCCGTCGGGCTGCCGGCGGTCTTCGTGCCGCTGCCCATCGGCAACGGGGAGCAGGCGCTCAACGCCCGGCCCCTCGTCGACGCCGGTGGTGGGCTGCTCATCGACGACGCCGAGCTCGACGCCGACTGGCTGGAGCGCACCGTCGTCCCGCTGCTGCAGGATCCCGCCCGGCTGGCCGAGATGTCCACTGCCGCAGCAGGTCTGGGCCGGCGGGACGCTGACGAGGCGCTCGTGGACTTGGTGCTTGAGGTCGTCGAGCGAAGGGTCGCGAGATGACCGACCTGGGGCACGTCCACCTCGTGGGCATCGGGGGCGCCGGCATGAGCGGCATCGCCCGGGTGCTGCTGGCCCGGGGGTCCCGGGTGTCGGGCAGCGACGCAAAGGACAGCGTCGCCGTGTCTGCTCTGCGCGCTCTGGGAGCCGAGGTCTTCGTCGGCCACCAGGCCGGTCACGTCGAGGGTGTGGACACCGTCGTGGTGTCCAGCGCCATCCGCGAGAGCAACCCCGAGCTCGTCGCCGCCCGGGCCGCCGGCACGCGGGTGCTGCTGCGGGCCGAGGCCCTCGCGACCCTGCTCGTGGGCCACCGCTCGGTGGCCGTCGCCGGGACGCACGGCAAGACCACCACGACGTCCATGCTCACCGTGGCCGCCCAGCACTGCGGCGTCGACCCGTCGTTCGCCATCGGGGGAGACCTGAACGTCGCGGGCAGCAACGCCCACCACGGTACCGGTGACCTGTTCGTCGTCGAGGCCGACGAGAGCGACGGATCGTTCCTGGCCTACGGGCCGCACGCCGCGATCGTCACCAACGTCGAGCCCGACCACCTCGACCACTACGCCGACGGCCAGGCCGTCGACGAGGCGTTCGCGGCATTCGCGGCAACGGTGACCGGGTTCCTGGTCACCTGCGCGGACGATGACGGGGCCCGACGCCTGGCCGAGCGGGCCCGGGCTGCCGGCTCCGACGTCCGCACCTACGGCACCTCGCAGGACGCCGATCTGCGGATGGACAGCCTGGTGACCATGGGGGGCACCAGCAGCTGGGAGGCGGTCCTACGCGGCCGACGCCTCGGCACGGTCCGGCTGCAGGTGGCCGGGGCGCACCTGGCCCGCAACAGCGCGGCCGCTCTGCTGACCGGCACCGGCCTCGGCCTGCCCGAGGCCCTGCTCGTCGAGGGGCTCGCGGGCTTCACGGGGGTGCGCCGTCGGATGGAGCTCAAGGGCACCGAGGCGGGCGTGCGGGTCTACGACGACTACGCCCACCATCCCACCGAGGTGCGGGCGAACCTGCTGGCCGCCCGCGCCCTGGCCGACGGCGGCCGGGTGGTCGTGGTCTTCCAGCCGCACCTGTACTCCCGCACCCTCACCTTCGCCGCGGAGTTTGCCGCCGCGCTGTCGCTGGCCGACGAGGTGGTGGTGCTCGACGTCTACGCCGCGCGCGAGGATCCGGTGCCCGGGGTGTCCGGGGCTCTGGTGGCCGCAGCCGTCACGGTGCCCGTGCACTTCCAGCCGTCGCTGGCCGACGCCCCCGACCAGGTGGTGGCGCTGACCGTGCCCGGCGATCTGGTCATCACGATGGGGGCGGGCGACGTGACGATGCTGGGCCCCGAGATCGTCGACCGCCTGCGGCTGCGCGAGGCGGCCCGGTGAGTCCGTCCGGCCGCGGTCCTGGTTCCGGGGCTGGAACGCGGGGCTCCGGCCGGGCCGCCGGCTCAGCCCGCGCGGCCGCGCCCCGCGCGCCCGCCGC